>DSAU01000256.1 GCA_011046315.1 bacterium | reverse complement strand
GTTTTTTAATAGACTTTATTTTTATACTTCTACAGAGTTTCAATCAAACTCATCTTCTTCAAATTTATTATCAAGTTTATTAATAACTCTTGTACGATGATCCGATGAAACATGAGAATATCTCTCTACCAACTTAAGATCACTCCATCTTCCTAATTCTTTTACAGCATTTAAATCTGCACCTTCACGAACAAGCATCGTTGGAAATGTGCGTCTTAAAACATGCAGGGTTGAACGTTTTAACGATGCTCTTTTTATAACACGATACCATGCTTTTCATATATCTTTATAAGGACAGCCATCTGATTTGCAAATTATATGCTCTGATTTACGCTTTTGTTTCTGTAGATGTTCCGGAGCTGTATCATTTATGGAATAGAATCTTCTTTGTTACCTATCCTCCCAACATTATGCTCAGTATGACATTCCCAAAAAGACTTGCCCGGTTCCAAGACATGATTGGAGACATCCTTCTGCAACCATTAACAAGCCATCAAAAGAAAACAAAATAATTTTCAGTGAAGATGAGAAAAATAACAATGAATTATTTGACCACTTCGATGTAAGAGACTATTACCTCACACTCCCCTATTTTTTCAAATTTATCATTGAAAATTACAGCAGAATATATTATATTGTGTCGCGTGACAGATCGGAATCAATTTTATCAAATAAATTAGAATACAGGAGGAAAGCTCATGATTTGGTCGAAACAGACTCATTCTCTATCTCTATTAAAAGTTACGCTGATCATTAGCGTTGGTCTGGGCTTGCTGCTGACAGCTTGTTCGGAAAAATCGGATAAGCAAGAAGCAGCCACGGCTGAAACAGTTCAAAAGCTGCTAACGCCGGACGAAGCCGAACTGGCTGCGGCAGCTCCGGAAACTTTCAAAGTCAAATTTGAAACATCAAAAGGGGATTTTGTAATGGAAGTGCATCGCCCCTGGTCTCCCCACGGGGCGGACCGGCTGTACTATCTGGCAAACAACCGATTTTACGAAGGTGTGCGCTTCTTCCGCGTAATCAACGGATTTATGGCGCAGTTCGGTTATCACGGTGATCCTGAAGTGTCTGCTGTGTGGTCTGAAAAAAACATTCCCGACGATCCGGTGGTTCAGAGTAATAAGCGCGGTTATGTGACCTATGCCAAATCCGCCATGCCCAATTCCCGAAGCACTCAATTGTTTATCAACTTTAACGACAATTCGTTCCTCGATAATCAAGGTTTCTCTCCGGTGGGAAAAATCATTGAAGGAATGGAAGTCGTGGATCAGTTATACGCTGGCTACGGCGATGGCCCACCGCGTGGAAGCGGTCCCAATCAACAAAACATCCGACTGCAGGGAAATAAATTTTTAATCGATAATTTCCCCAAATTGGATTATATTAAAAAAGCATATCTGATTTCCGAATAAAATTAACAACAAGCCAGGTTTCTTTCAGAAGCCTGGTTTTTTCATTCCTCCGGGCGCCGCAGAACTGGCGCAGCGAAATCCGATATATTTAGCCGAGGCGCCCGGTTCCAACGCATAGCGCAAGCTGGCGCGCTGTTGAGACCCATGAAACAAATAACCACCGCCGCGAACTACTTTTTTAACGCGTTTTTCAGGTCCGCGGGGATCGATGCGCGTGCTGTGTGAATAATAATTCCACTGGTACCAATCCGCCACCCATTCGCGAACATTATCCACCAGATCATAAACGCCAAACGGGCTTCTGCCGTCGCTGGTTTGAAATCCGTTTTTTTCTCTGCCGTTGAAAAAACCAACCGGTGTGGTACCGTTATCAAATGGATCACCGCTATCCCAGTAATTCGCCAATGAACCGTCAATAGAATCGCCCCAGGGAAAGATATTGCCGTTGACGCCCCGGGCAGCCTTTTCCCATTCAGCTTCGGTGGGCAGACGTTTTTGATAAAATTTGCAGTATGCGTCAGCGCCGTGCCAGGAAACATAGACTACCGGGTGATTTTGCAATGACCCGACCGGAAAAAACTGACCTTCCCTGACAATAATTCCGCAGCCGTCAGCGCCAAGACGGATAAATTTGGCAATATCAGCCTCCCGATCCGGGAAACGCTTCTGAAATTCGTTCAGAAAAATTGCGTATTGACCATTGGTCACCGGGTATTTGTCAATCCAGAATTTTTCGACAAACACCTCACGCTGCGGCCGCTCATCCAGCTCATGATCGTCGCTGCCCATGATAAAATTCCCGGCGGAAATTTCGACCATTTCAGCAACATCAATCAACAAATCGATTGCGATGGAATCTGCTGGTTCGAGTTCAAACTGCTGGCTGTCCGCTCGTTCTGGATAGAGCAGCAGTTCCAATTCTCGTTCAATTTGAGCATAACCGCTGCTGATTAGCAGCAGTGAAAATAGCAACCAAATTAATATCCCCCTGAAAACCATTTGCAGATTATCATGACGCCAATTCATCAGTCATATTCCTGTTGTTAAATGATTAACAATTCTCCCCCCGTAAGCTGGTAATCGTTTCTCCTCTTAATATCAAAAGATTTTTGCTAAAAGTCAAGTTAAGAAAAATTAACCTGATGAGCTGAAAAGTTCCTTTTTGGGAAAAATGCCGAACAATCCGCCGGTATGAATAAACAATATGTTGTCAGTTTTACGAAATCTTGCTTGCAAAATTTGTTCCCGCAAACCAAACATGGCTTTGCCGGTATAAACCGGATCAAAAATCACGCCTTCGACAGCGGCAATCTCTCGAATCAATTCGATTTCCTGCGGTCGATTGAGCGCATAACCTTCGCCGACATAGCCGTCGATTATCTCGATGTCGGCTGCTGAAACAGCTACTGGTATTTGGTATTGATCAATCGCATCGTTACAAATGCGTCCGATTTTATTCACAAAAAAAGATTGGTCATCACACACGTTTATACCGAGCACCCGATAGGATTGATTGAAAAGTTTTCTGCCGATAATCAATCCGGCCTGGGTGCCGCCAGAGCCGGTGGCAATCACCAGATAATCGATGTTAATTTTCATCTGGCGTAACTGCGTAGCAATTTCCCGGGTTGCTTCAATATAGCCAAAGGCGCCCAGTGCATTCGATGCGCCCTCTGGAATAATAAACGGGCAATAGCCTTGTTGGCTGAGCTCGGCGGCTGATTGTTCCATAATTTCATCGACGCGCGCAGCGTAATCCTCCGCTGAAATATAGCGGATTTGTGCGCCAACCAAATGGTCAATCAGTATATTTCCGTCGTTAATTGCTGAGGGCTCGCCGCGTAAAACCAGATAAGATCGGATGCCAAGTTTTGCTGCGGCAACCGCTGTCGCCCGCGCATGATTTGACTGAAGTCCGCCGCAGGTGATCAGCACATCAGCGCCGTTTTTTTGCGCTTCTGCAATCACAAATTCTAACTTACGGACTTTATTTCCGGATAGCTCCGATCCGGTCAAATCATCGCGTTTGATAAAAATATTGGCGCCCCATTCCCGCGAAATCCGAGTTGCGGGTTCAATCGGTGTGGGCAGATTTGCCAACCGGATTCTGGACGGCAATTGAAATTGTTTCATTGTGTTCCCTCCTCAATAGTCCGCTGCAACCTGATTTTGCAGCACACCGAGTTTTTCGATTTCACCAGTAACCAGGTCGCCGGGTTTCAGTTCTGAAACACCGGCTGGTGTGCCGGTGGCGATAACATCACCGACCTGCAATGTCATGTGTCGCGAGATAAATTGGATAATTTCCGGCAATTTGTAAACTATCTCTGAAGTTGAAGCATCCTGTTTTATCTCATCATTAACTTTTAAAGAAATTCGTAGCTTGTGCGGATCTTCGATCTCCTCTGCCGGCGTTAAAAACGGTCCCATCGGGCAAAACGTGTCAAAGCTTTTCGAGCGCATCCATGGCTTTTTCTCCTCAATGTCCTCTATTTGTAGCGCTCGGGCGGTCACATCGTTGAGCACAGTGTAGCCGGCAATATGATCGAATGCATTCTTCGCCGAAATATATTTCCCCGACTTGCCGATAACCAAAGCCAACTCAATCTCATGATCCACCCTGCCAACGGCGCGTGGTAACAAAATCGTTCCCAGATGCGGCAATAATGAAGACGGTATTTTAGAAAAAATTATTGGTTCCGGCGGAACTTGTTTTTGAAATTCCTCGGCGTGTTTTATATAATTTCTGCCCAGACAAATGATCTTCTGCGGACGAGCTATGGGAACGTCATAGCGAATGGGCTCTGATAATTTTATATCATCCAGAGAACGAAAGTTGGTGACGGTGGTGATGATTTCCTTAATGGTTTTTTTATTGAACATCCCCATTTCCAACAAAACCTGTAAAAAGTACATCTCCGGCAGCCGATGTTGGCCGCGGATATCTTTGAAATAATCCCAGATCCGGGTGAAATCATATTTTTTACCGTCCAACTCGATGCCGATACGAGCCATCTGCTGCCCTTTGATAAATGAAAATAGTCTCACTAATTCACCTCTTGTTGTTTTGAATTCATATTAAAATTATCGGTTACCAGTCTTACCGAATCAGTGCTAACAAATTGTAATCAGCAAAATTTTCTGGTTTGATCAACAGTGACGACATCAATTGTAGATTGCTGATAGCAACTAGGTTAGCGTGTATGAAAATCGATCATTTTTTCAATTGCAGTTGAACATACCGGGCAAAACCCCACCAGGCTCTTGGAAAACATAATACAGTCGATAAACGGTCGATACAATCCTTCAGAGGAATATCCAGAGCCTTCGAATGCGCCGACTTTTCCGCGATATTGTTGGTTTAAAAACAGTTGCTCTCTTTGCTGATAGACCTGTTGATATTTTTCTTTAAATGTCGAATCGCTTCGGTCCAAAGTCATCAAAGCCTTTCCCAGAGAATCATAAGCTGCCTTGCCCCAGGGTGTGGGCAGCGGAGTCTCGTCTTGAATTAAATGATTCCACTTAACCGTTCCGTTTTTTAAAATGGCAACATTGGGTTCCCACGGATCAACGGTGAGGGGATAAAATTCGTTGTAAGCGACCTCAGAGGAATAATACTCATCCCCCAGTCCGGCAAAGGCATGGCCAAATTCATGAACAAAAACATATTCAGGCCACCACTGGCTGTTCTCACCTTTATCGCGCGCATAACAGGTTGAATACAGGTTAAAAATTCCGCCGCCACCGTAACGTTCTGAATTCACTACGATGTAAATCTGGTCGTAGGGAACCAGCGAGGCGATATCGCGAATCTGTCGATTTTCAAAACTCAACACATAGCGCGGCGAATCGAACGAATTATAAGACGCGCCCAACGCGGTCTGACGCCAATTATTTCTCCTCGGTTCATCAATACCAGAGTCCAGCGAAAGCGATTCCACGTACCAAACATTAAAATCTTTTTTGCGTGTTTTAAAGGGTAGGGTATCGAAAAGCACATCCAGCAGCCGCTTGATGTCCTGACGAAAAAGTTTCATTTCATTGTGCTGGTACCCGTCAGCAAGAATCGCAAGGTCAACTTTTTGATCGGGATCACCGTGTTTGAATAGCGCGCCGGTCTGGAAATTGTAGCGTCGAGCTTCACGGTTGATAAACCGGGAATTGGGATCGATAACGGTTGAGAAAATATCTTGAAAAAAATTATCGGCATCGCGAGCTGCAATTGTTAACTGAATCATTTTTTTGGGAAATGGAAATAACACCGATTCGTGAAACGTGCGGTAAATTCCCTTCTCCGCCTCATCCGTTGTTTGCCACTCACCAAACAGACTGCAAAAGCCCCTGGAAAAAATGAGTTGATTGGTCGCGACATCGCTGACTTTGACAAGGTACTTTCCCAAATTGAGGGTATCGATTAAATTATGTTTGTTTCCCGACCACAGTTGGCGTTGGTGAGTTAATAGGGCTGGCTCTTCATAAACTTTATCCAGACTGACAATTTCTTTGTTCTTGATCCCGGTATGAAAAAAATCCACCCGCATCGTCTTGTCCACAAAATATTTTTCAAAACGGACCGCTGCCCAGGTTGTGTTTAGCAACAGGGAAAATAAAATTGCCAGCAGCCAAAAAATTTTATTTCTCTTCATCATTTACCTCCGATTAAAACTCAGGTTCAATATTGTTTATTGACAAAATATACATTTTTTACGCCAATAATGCAACAATGATTTTTTAAATTCTATCTTTAATTTTGGTTTTTCATTTTTCTCTTGACTCTTTACATTTTATTTATTAAACTCAGCTTCAAATTTGTCTTTCTTTTTAACTAATTATTAATTATATTTTGTTGAATTGAAGAGCATTATTATTGCTCTCAATCAAACTCAGGAGTATTGAATCGTTTATGTCTGAACATGAAATCGCAAAAGTGTATGATCCGAAATCGGTGGAAGATCGTTGGTACAAACATTGGCTCGACAATAATTATTTTCACGCCGAGGTGAATAGTGAAAAAAAACCCTACTCGATCGTGATCCCTCCTCCCAATGTTACGGATGTTTTGCACATGGGACACGCCTACAACAACACCCTGCAGGACATTTTGATTCGGTTTCATCGCATGCTGGGATATGAAACAATGTGGTTGCCCGGCACTGATCACGCCGGCATTGCCACCCAGAATGTGGTTGAGCGACATTTAAATCGTACTGAAAAAAAATCGCGTTACGATCTCGGCAGAGAAGAATTTATCAAACGTGTATGGCAATGGAAGGATAAATACGGTAACGTCATTATTGAACAGCTAAAAAAACTGGGCTGTTCCTGCGACTGGCAGCGTGAGCGCTTTACCATGGATCCCGGTTTATCGAAAGCAGTCACCGAGGTTTTCTGCCGTTTGTATGAAAAAGGATTAATCTATCGCGGCGAATACATAATTAACTGGTGCCCCCGTTGCGGCACTGCATTGTCCGATGAAGAAGCGATCCACGAAGAGCATTCGGGTAATTTATGGTACATCCGCTATCCATACAACGAGAACAAATTCATCATAGTCGCCACGACCCGACCCGAAACCATGCTCGGTGATGTCGCAGTTGCGGTCCATCCGGAAGATAAACGCTTTAAAAAGTTGATCGGCAAAACTGTCACGTTGCCCATAATGAATCGTCAAATACCAGTAATCGCTGACGATGCAGCAGATCCCAAATTTGGAACCGGCGCCGTCAAAGTAACACCGGCTCACGATCCAAATGATTTTGAAATCGGACAGCGACATGATTTACCAGCTATCAACGTGATGCACGAAAACGGCACCATGAACGAAAACGCCGGAAAATATGCCGGCTACGATCGCTTTAAATGTCGCCAGGCGGTGATAAAAGAACTTAAATCACTGGGCTTGCTTGAAAAAATTGAAAAGCACGAGCACGCGGTTGCCCACTGCCAGCGTTGTGAAACCCTGGTAGAACCATATCTTTCCCCACAATGGTTTGTAAAAATCAAACCGCTGGCAGAACCTGCATTAAAAGTTGTTTTGGACGGAAAGATTAAATTTCATCCCGAAAAATGGGTAAAAAATTATAGCATTTGGATGGAAAATATACGCGACTGGTGCATCTCGCGGCAACTCTGGTGGGGGCATCGGATTCCGGTTTATTACTGTGATGACTGCCAACAGATCATGGTTTCCCGAGAAATGCCCCAATCCTGTGAAAAGTGCGCCGGTACAAAAATCACCCAGGACGAAGACGTGCTCGATACCTGGTTTTCATCTTGGCTATGGCCATTCTCTACCATGGATTGGCCTGAGGATTCGTCCGAGTTAAAATATTTCTATCCAACAAACACCCTGGTAACCGCAGCCGATATTATCTTTTTCTGGGTCGCCAGAATGATTATGTCCGGTTTGGAATTTATGGGTGATGTTCCGTTCTCTGATGTCTATTTCAATGGAGTGATTCGCGATGACCAGGGCCGAAAAATGAGCAAAACATTGGGCAACGGCATTGATCCGCTAAAAATGGTCAAAATTTACAGCGCCGACGCAGTGCGTTTTTCGTTGCTGATGCTCACTTCGGAAGGTCAGGATATCAACCTGTCTGAATCCAACTTTGAAATCGGCAGGAATTTTTCCAATAAATTGTGGAATTCGTTTCGTTTTCTCAGCCTGAGTTTCCAGGGGCAAAATAAATCCGATCTGATCCTTGATGATATTTCGGCAATTCCGAAAGCGCAACTGGAGCTGGCAGACGACTGGATTATCAGCCGGCTTCATCACACCATTAAAACGGTAAGCACAGCGCTTAAATCGTTTCACTTCAACGAAGCCGTGGATAATTTATACTCTTTCTTCTGGCGCGAATACTGCGATTGGTATCTGGAATTAATCAAGCCCAGGCTTTACGGCGAAAATACCGAGGCAAAAAAAACTGCGCTAAAAATTGGCATTTACGCGATGAGAATGATCGTAAAATTGCTGCACCCGTTCATTCCCTTTATCACTGAAGAGATCTGGCATCAAATCAAAACCGAACAGGAGCCTGATTTAATCGTCACTGATTGGCCTGATTATCAAGAAAACCGGATCAACCAGTCGAGTGAACAGGCGATGGCATTGTTGCAACAGACCATCGGCGCCATTCGAAATATTCGCGGGGAAATGAATGTGCCGCCGACTAAAAAAGCCCACGTGATAATTAAAAGCGCTAACAAAAACAATCTCCAACTGATTGCACAGAATGAAGGTTATTTAATGTCGTTGGCTAAACTGGGAGAGCTATCGTTAAAAACCGAAACTGAAAAACCAAAATTCTCTGCCAGCTCAGTCATTTCCGGTTTGGAAATTTTTGTTCCACTGGAAGGTTTAATTGATATCGAGCTTGAGCGCAATCGGTTGAACAAAGAGATAAGCAGGCTGGATACACAAATCCAAAACATTAGTAAAAAGTTGATGAATCAGGATTTTATTCGCAAAGCACCTCAGTTGGTCGTTGAAAAGGAAAAGAAAAAACTAAACGATTTTCGTATGATTTTTGACAAGCTCCAATCAAACCTCAAAAGTTTAGAGGATTAGGCCCATTCCGATAAATGGCTGGCTGCTAATATTTTTCATTTAATTGAAGGAGCATATCATGATTAATAAAATTCGTCTCATTTTCACCATTTTTCTGTTTACTGCAATCTCAGTATTTGCTCAAAAACGTGAGGTTGCGGTCACGGTTTACAACGACAATCTGGCAGTGATCAAAGATGTCAGGCAACTGGAACTCAAGGCTGGAGCCTCGGAACTGCGGTTTCGAGACGTTGCCGCCCGTATCGATCCGACATCGGTTCATTTCAAATCACTTACAGCGCCCGACAAAGTCATTATCGCCGAGCAGAATTATGAATATGACCTGGTCAATTCCAACAAAATTCTTCAGAAATATCTCGACAAATCAATCTCACTGACCACGGAACAGGACAGTTTGTTCAGCGGGAAATTGTTAAGCGATGACGGTTCCTTTGTAACGCTGCAACGAGCATCCGGTGGGATAAAACTTATTTCAAAGTCGAGAATCGTCAGCATCAATTTTCCTGAGCTACCCGAAGGGCTTATCACCCATCCGACACTGGTGTGGCAAATTATTAATCAAAACGCCGGTGTACATCAAACCGAGGTCAGTTATCAAACCGAAGGCATGAATTGGCACGCTGAATACGTTGCCATTGCCAAGAATGATGACAGTTCACTTGAGATCAATTCCTGGGTCTCGATTGACAACCGCTCCGGCGCTGATTACCCGGACGCCAAATTGAAATTGATTGCCGGAGATGTGCATCGGGTTCGACAACCGATTATTAGAAAACAAAGATTTGATGAAAGTGTCCAAATGTTAGCCGCCCGACCCGAATTTGAAGAAAAAAGCTTTTTTGAATATCACATGTACACATTGAACCAGCGCAGCACAATAAAAAACAATCAGATCAAACAACTCTCGCTGTTTCCGGCGACAGAAACCAGCGTTAAAAAAATCTATACTTTTGAAGCTTCAAAATCAGCAACTGAGGTTCGGGTGAATCTTGAATTTAAAAACAGCAAAAACGCAGGACTGGGCATGGCGCTTCCGGCGGGCAAAGTACGTGTTTACAAAGAAGACCCGGCGGATCACTCCCTGGAATTTGTCGGCGAGGACAATCTCAAGCACACGCCAAAAGACGAAAAAGTCCGCCTCTATCTGGGGAATGCGTTCGATATTGTCGCCGAAAAAAACCTTGTTGAAAAAAAGCCCACCGGGAAACATGAGCACGAAGAATCCTGGCAGGTAAACATCCGCAATCATAAAGAAGAGTTGATCGAAGTCATTGTTATAGAAAACATTTACGGATTCTGGAAATTAAAACAATCTTCCCATCCCTATGAAAAGGAAAGCGCTGAGAAAATCAACTTTGCAGTAAAGATTCCAGCGAACAGTGAGGCGACAGTTAGCTACACAATTGAAATAACAAAAAAATAAAATAATCCCCTCCATAAATGACAACGGATTTTTTTGTTGAAGGAGCACAAGATAAATTCATTCCCGCCAGGCGGGACATCTGTCCAATATCTCAAAGGCATTGGTGAAAAGCGTGCGCGGGAGTTAGTCAAAGTAGGCGTCGAAACCATTGGTGATTTAATGCAATATTATCCACGGCGCTACCTTGACCGTAGTAATATCACACCCATCAAAGACCTTAAAATTGATGAAACCGCGACGGTTGTCGCTACGATACAAACCTGTGGCATTCAAAAAGGTAAGCGAGCCCGATTTGTAATGATCGTCACCGATGGCAGCGGTAGTCTCAATTGTGTCTGGTTTAATATGCTTCAATTCTGGCAAAAGAAATTTAAACCGGGGCAGCTATTGGCGCTCAGCGGAAAAACCGGCTATTTTGGGGGCAAGCAAATGGTTCATCCCGATTTTGATATGCTTTCGGATGATGAAGAAAGTCCCTATTCGCGGGATGAATTTTTACATACCGGCAAAATTATTCCCATCTATCCGTCAACCGAAGCGCTCAGTCACGTCGGACTTGACAGCCGTGGATTTCGTCGGGTGATTCATTGGCTGCTGCGACAATACGGAGATAAAATTACTGATACTTTGCCGCCGGACTTTGTTTCACAATTAAATTTACTGCCATTTCAGCTCGCCATTAAAAACATCCATTTTCCGGAAAGTTTTCATCAGCTTAAGCAAGCACAAACCCGGCTCAAATTTGAAGAGCTGTTCATGTTGGAATTTATGTTAGCATTTCGAAAACACACCATCTTGCAGACTCAAAAAGGAATTGTTTTCTCGAAAGTGGGAGAACAGACGAAACAACTATCGGAAAAACTTCCGTTCGATTTAACCGCTTCCCAGAAAAAAGTACTGTACGAAATTCATGCGGACATGAAAAAACCGCACCCGATGTACCGGCTGCTTCAGGGAGACGTGGGTTCGGGAAAGACTATCATCGCACTGATCGCCATGATCATCGCGGTTGAAAATGGCTATCAGGCGGCATTGATGGCGCCGACAGAAATTTTAGCCGAACAGCATTTTTTAACCTTTCGCTGTTACCTTGAAGCTCTGGGTATTGATATCCGATTGTTGATCGGCGCCCAGCGTAAAGCAGAGCGAGAAGAAATTCTCACAGCTTTGCAGAATGGGACCTGCAATATCATCATCGGAACCCATGCAGTTATTCAGCAAGCAGTATCATTTCAAAAATTAGGGTTGGTGGTAATTGATGAACAGCATCGATTCGGTGTTTCACAGCGCGCCTTGCTCACTGAAAAGGGATTGAATCCGGACGTGTTGGTGATGACTGCGACGCCGATTCCACGGACGTTGTCTTTAACGGTTTATGGTGATCTTGATGTTTCCATCATTGATGAGCTTCCGTCAGGCAGAAAGCCGATCATTACCTCCTGGCGCTATGAAAACAAACGCGAGGATATTTACAAATTTGTCAAATCCCAAGTCGCCGCCGGAAGACAGGCATACGTGGTTTTTCCATTGATCGAGGAATCTGAAAAACTTGATTTAAAATCAGCCACTGAAGGTTATGAAAAGCTTCGATCCGGAATTTTCGCTGATAAACAGATGGCACTGCTCCACGGTCGCATGAAAAGTGAAGAAAAAGACGCCATCATGACTGCCTTTAAAAGCGGCGACCTCCAAATCCTGGTCAGTACCACAGTCATCGAAGTCGGTGTGGATGTACCGAACGCCACTGTCATGGTGATTGAAAACGCAGAACGGTTTGGATTGACGCAATTGCATCAGCTCCGCGGCAGAGTCGGTCGCGGAGGAGAGCAATCCTATTGCATCATGATCGCTAAATATCCAATAACAGAGGACGCGATGACCCGACTGAAAACAATGACAGAGACCACTGATGGATTTAAAATCGCTGAGGTCGATTTGCAGTTGCGTGGACCTGGTGAGTTTTTTGGTTCGCGTCAACACGGCATGCCCGAACTGAAAATTGCCAATCCGTTAACTGATTCGAAGCTATTATTAAAAGCCAGAGATGAAGCGTTTCGAATCGCCGGCGATTTAAAGCTTAAAGACGAAATGTTGCACTATCTGAATCAAAACACATTTTATCAGTCCTATAAAAATAAAATTGAAATGATGAGAATCGGCTAACCAGTTGGATTAAAATAGAATTCGCTTTGATTACCAACTTCGATAAATTGTATTGCCCGATGGAAGTGGACTGAATCTAATATCAATCTGTAATGAAAGTTTTACTTAGCGCTATATTATCTCAGTCTTTGGTTTATAAACCTGGTTTATTAGATATAGACTGATGCCATCGCTTTATTTTTAAAAAAATTAAAAAAAGCGGACATGATTTAAACATTTTATCAGCAATCAAATAATCAGCTTATCAAGCGATGGCATCAGTAATCCACCCAAATCTGATGTATTACTTATCGGTTAATTTTTATCTTGATTTAATCCAAATAATTCCTTACTATTAAAGTTATTTTTCAGGTTCGAGCTGTGAATCTACAAAATGCGAATTTGATTGGCCGCGGCCAGCTCAGCCGTTGTAAATTTTAATGAACTTTTTCCTTTTAATTGATTTTAATAATTAATACCACTGATGAATGTTAAGCAATCAACCAAAGTGCATTGGGAAAAATTCTGGGAAAACAGAACTGACATCGATCAGGTTTATTCCAATGAAGATCGTATTTATAAAAATTTAGCGTCAATCACCCCGATCAGCGCTAAGAAAATACTTGAAGTGGGTTCAGGAAGCAGCAGGGATAGTTTGCAACTGGCGAGTGCAGGAGCACAGGTTTTTGTTCTCGACTATTCGTCCAAATCGCTGGAAATAAGTTATCAATTAGCTCAGAACAATGGACAACAAATTAATTGCATTCAGGCAGATGCACTGCAAATGCCGGTTGCGGATGAGACGTTCGATATTGTATTTCACCAGGGATTGTTGGAACATTTTCGCGATCCAATGCCTATCCTGCAGGAAAATTATCGGGTATTAAAACCGAACGGACTATTGCTGGTTGACGTACCGCAGCGTTACCATATTTATACAGCGATCAAACACATTTTGATTTTATTGAATAAATGGTTTGCCGGCTGGGAAACTGAATTTTCGATCAGGGAATTGCGACAGTTGTTAAAACAAACAGGTTTTGTGATCAAAACAGAATACGGTAATTGGATGCGCCCCAGTCTGCTCTATCGTATCATCAGAGAGATTTGCAAAAAAATAGGTTTAAAGCTGCCGCTTTACCCCGGCGGGTTTAAAAGCATCGGTACCATTCGCGATAAAATTCGCAAGCAGGTATCAGCCCAAAGATGGGCTTTTTATACGTTCCTTGACATCGGTGTGATCGGACAGAAAAATAATATGGGAAAATGACTGAACATGGGGTATCGAATACTGGTCATCAACTGGCAGGACATCAAAAATCCGTTGGGCGGCGGCGCCGAGGTTCATTTACATGAGATTTTTAAACGAATTGTTGAGCGAGGGCATCAGGTCACGCTGCTTTGCTGCCGTCATCCTGAGTTGCCGAACCAGGAGATTGTTGACGGCATTCAGGTCATTCGACAGGGGAATCGATATCTGTTCAATTTCTGCGTTCCGTTTTACTATCGCAGATTATCCCGGACGTCTAAATTCGATGTGGTGATCGATGATATTAACAAGATCCCATTTTTTACACCATTCTTTGTCAAAGAACCAATTATCGGGATCATCCATCACCTGTTCGGCTCCAGTATTTTTATTGAAGCTCCGCCGCCGGTTGCTTTTTACGTAACGCTGGCTGAGGGATTGATTCCCCCAATTTACCGCAATATCCCGATGGCGGTTGTATCCGACAGCACTAAAACCGAACTGACTGAAAAAGGACTTAAGCCGGAAAATATTCATTTGGTATTCAACGCCGTCGACAACCGTGAATACAAGCAGTTGGCTGAGCTGAAAGCAAAATTCCCGGTTGTGGGCTATCTGGGTCGAATCAAAAAATATAAAAGCGTCAACCACCTGATATTAGCCTTTAATGAAGTGCTAAAAAAAATCCCCGACGCCCGATTGCTGCTCATCGGCGATGGTGATCATTTGCCGGTGTTGAAACAGCAGGTCAAAAAACTCCGACTCACCGGAAATGTAACCTTCACCGGCGCCACGCAACACCAGACAAAAGTTCGTCATTTGAATCAGATGTGGTTAATGGTCAATCCCTCTCCCAAAGAAGGCTGGGGGCTGACCGTGATCGAAGCCAATGCCTGCGGATTGCCGGTTATCGCTGCTAATTCTCCCGGGCTGCGGGATTCAGTGGTGCACGGGGAGACAGGATTTCTTTATCCTTACGGCGATTATCAGCAATTGGCAGCATTGATTATTAAATTAATCCATGATAAAAAATTACGCAAATCATTGATACCAAAATGTACTGATTGGGCGTTGCGCTTCAATTGGGAAAATTCAGCCAATGAAATGATGAATTTAATCACAAAGGTATTGTCTCGGAGGGAAATGCATGAAAAACGATAAACTCTTGAACCGTATTTTTGCCTTTTTAGTTTTTTTAATCTCAACCTTTGTCTATCTGCGAACCATCGCTCCCACTACCTCATTTTGGGATTGTGGGGAATTTATCGCCACCGCCCATATCCTGGGGATACCACATCCGCCGGGAGCGCCATTTTACCTGCTGCTCGGTCGAATATTCAGCATTATTCCATTTGCAACAGACATTGGTCTTCGCGTCAATGTGGTCTCCGCATTATCGACCGGATTAACCGTAATGTTCACCTATCTCATCATCGTTCGCCTGGTCAACATTTTTCGCGGTAATCCCAAGGATACCATTGACCGGATAGCAATTTATGGCGGCGCGATAATCGGTTCCCTGACATTTGCTTTCACCGACAGTTTATGGTTCAATGCTGTTGAAGCTGAGGTTTACGCTATCAGTATGTTTTTTACTGCTCTGGTGGTCTGGTTAATCCTGGTATGGTATGAAAAAGCCGATTCCGCTGCCAGTGATAAGTACATTTTGCTGATCGCTTATGCCATCGGGCTGGTAATTGGCGTGCACTTGTTGAGCATTCTTGCCTTGCCTGCGATATTTCTGGTGATTTATTTTCGTAAAACAGAAAAAATTGAACTCAAGAGCTTCACTATCTTTGCATTGCTTTCGGGATTGATTTTTTTTGCCATTTATCCGGGTATGGTTAAAAAATTCCCCAACCTGGTTTTACAATTAAGAAACAATTTTGGAGCAGAATTTACCGCGATTATCGTTATTGCCGGATTGGGCGCATTGCTCTATGCAATCAAAACTGCTGTCGATAAAAAACGACGTTATCTGTTCGTGTTGCTGGTTTCGTTTTTGATGATCATTATGGGCGTTTCAACTTATGCCATGATCTACATCCGCTCAAATTTAGACCCGGAGATAGATGAAAATGATCCGTCAACACTGGAAAATCTGGTCAGCTATTTAAACCGTGAACAATATGGTGAGTGGAGCATTGTTGAAAGGCGGGCGCCGCTTTGGGAATATCAGATAAAAAAGATGTACATCCGATATTTTGGCTGGCAGTTCATCGGCGTGGGACAAACGTTGGGTGAAGATGACCGCATTGTAGAAACAGTCAGTTTGCATGGGCTGCTCGGGATTCCGTTTATTTTTGGATTATTGGGCATGGTTTATCATTTTCGGAGAGATTGGCGCCATGCCTCGTTTATTGCCACGCTTTTTTTGATAACCGGATTAGCGATCGTCATCTATTTAAATCAGGAGGATCCTCAACCGCGTGAACGGGACTATGTCTTCACCGGATCGTTTATGGCTTTTGCGATATGGATCGGAATTGGCGCTTACGCTGTAATGGATTACATAAAACAACTGAGCCAAAAATATAAACCCAGCTTTCGTGTGGCAGCGACAGCGATCGTCGCAGTCATACTATTATTTATCATGCCCATTAACCTGCTTTCTTTCAATTATGAGTCGCACGACCGAACCGGTAATTATGTGGCGCATGACTATTCCCACAATCTTCTGGAAAGCTGTGAACCTAACGCTATCCTTTTTACCAACGGCGACAATGATACTTTCCCGCTCTGGTATCTGCAAACGGTGGAAAAATTTCGCACCGATGTTCGGGTGGTTAATTTAAGCTTATTGAATACGCACTGGTATATCAAACAACTGCGCGACCGGGAGCCCAGAGTACCCATCAGCGTCGACGACCGACAAATCGAGCGACTCCAGCCACGTCTCTGGGAAGAACCCAAAACCATAAAATTTGATGTACCTCGCGCTGCCTACCTTCGTGACATTGCTGACGCCGACGAAAAAAAGACGTTGATGGAAGAAATTGATCAGCAGCCGCAAATTGTATTTGAACTCAAACCCACTTTATACGGACGCGGCATCAGAGTTCAGGATATTATGATTTTAAATATCATTCAGACTAACCGTTTTCAAAAGCCAATCTATTTCGCGTTGACTGTATCCAATGAAAATCAGATCAATCTCAACGAATATCTGCGGATGGATGGGCTGGTTTATAAACTGATTACTTATCCCGGCGAGCAAATTTCACCGCCACATTTAAAAGAAAATCTACTTAATAACTTTAAATACCGCAATCTCAACAATCCGGATGTTTATTTCAATGAAAATATCAAAGGGTTGCTGCGTAACTACCAGGGAGCGTTTTACAGCCTGGCTCGTTTTTACCACAAGGAAAGATTGTATTCGGATATGACCGAAGTGTTGGACAAGTTATTCTCTGCCATGCCGGATACAGTCATTCCGATGAGGCACGAACTTGCCTTCCAGTTTGCTTTGATGTATGAAGAAGCCACCGAGATCGAGAAGGCTGAAGAAATATTAAATCGCATTCTGAAACGTCCGGATGTGCCACTGGATAATCGTTTGCAGTATCTCTATTATTTCTATCGTAATGATGAAGCGCTGGCTGCCCAAAAAATCCAACAGATTGTGGATGAAAATCCCGAGTATGCGAACGGCGTTTACTGGATGGCAAATTATTATTTGCGTACCAAACAATACCAGAAAGGGATGACCCTGTTAAGCGGTTGGCTTAACACGCATCCCGAAGATCAGACAGCACGCTCTTTTCAACAGCAATTACAAAAAATGTTGGAATCACAAAAACCAGACACAACAGCTTTGAATTCAGCGCCGGATGATACCCTGGGAACATTGGAATAAAAATGCGGAGAAGCTGAATGAATCGGGAGCCAATTTTTCATCGATTGTCTGGCTATATTGTTTTTTTGATCTCGTTTGCAGTTTATTTGGCGACAATCGCCCCGACTACCTCTTTCTGGGACTGCGGTGAATTTATCGCCTGTTCACATATTTTAGGAGTCCCCCATCCACCGGGGGCTCCTTTTTATCTGTTATTGGGCAGAATATTCTCCCTCATTCCCTGGGCACATGATATTGGCCTTAGCGTTAATCTCATTTCCGTCCTGACCAGTGCATTGACCGTGAAATAATAAATTGAAAAATAAATGACACATAGAGGAAAAAGATTTGAGTCGTAACCATCTGATTAGTTTAGTGAAAATTATTGTCAGCGCCAGTTTGATCATTTTACTGGCCTCAAAGCTTGGATTAAAGGAAATTTTAAGCCAATTTAAACATACCAATTTAAACTGGATCGGCTTTGCAATTTTAATTATTACCATGAGCAATATCCTGGGCTCATTGCAGTGGCATCTATTGTTGCGCGCCCAAAACATCAATCTTCCGTTTATGCGAGTGGTCGGCTATTATTATGTCGGATTATTTTTTAACAATTTTCTAATCGGCTACATCGGCGGCGATGCGGTGCGCATTTATGATATCCGCAAATCGAGTGGCAATTCCTCAAGCGCTGTTTCCGCAGTTTTTTTGGATCGTTTTATGGGATTTTTCATAATTACCGCAATGGCATTGGCTGCCCTGTTATTTTGGCAAAATATGCTCCAATCCAAAACTGCGCTGTTTGTGATCCTGGCAATTTTTCTGTGCTGGATGGTATCATTTCTTTTCATATTTCATTTCAATCTGGCGCAGAGGGTGGGCAGATTGTTACGCTTCCTGATGAACCCCCGCATCAATGGCAAGCTCAAGGAGATTTACCTGAGTATTCACTCGTACCGAGATCAAAAAGCGACGATCAGCGTGGTGGTGATAATTTCTTTGGCGATTCAGTTTATCAGAATTATGGTGCACTACTGCGCCGCGCTGGCAGTAGGTTTAGAAGGTCAATTAAAATATTTTTTCATTTTTATTCCCATTATTGCGCTGGTAGCAAGCCTTCCCATTTCCATCGGAGGAATTGGTGTGCGCGAAGGCAGCGGTGTAGCTCTTTTTTCCAACATCACCGGCTTTCCACCTGAAATTGTGGTTGCCATGGAATTTTTGGCATATCTAATCGGTGTAACAGCTGCATTGCCCGGTGGATTGATCTTTATTTTGCGCAAAGAAAAGCCCGAATTTAACGATCAAACTACAGGAGGTATCCAATGAAAATGAATATATCGAAAATTTTATTGTTAGCAGTTCTCTCAACCATCATAGTGATTGTTGGTTGCACTAAACCCCTGCCCATTGGCGGAGATTATGAAATCCGTGTATTGGCAAACCCGGAAATATGGGAGCAGACAGAACCGTTAATTCGCGAAATTTTTGAAAAAATTGAACCGACTCCTCAGCCGGAAAAATTGTTCACCATCATCAAACAAGAGCCCAAAGATTATCAACGCTACAAAAATCTTCTTTTCCTGTCCACTCTTGATGCGACTGATGAACTTTCAAACGCCATCAATTCAAATCTGTCTGAGGCTGCGCTGGATCGGGTAAAACAGGGAGATTATATTTTCACGCAACAGCAAGTCTGGGCTCAGGATCAAAAAATTGTTTTTCTGGTGGCGTCCGATGTTCAAACCCTCATCGATTACATTCATCAGAACCGACAAATGCTATTTGATCAGTTTGAGGATTACTGGCGTGAGTTTCATCGAAATATTCTTTTTTCAGCTAAAGAAAAAATCGACATAGAAAAACATCTGTTGCGAACCTATGGCTGGATGATTCGCTTACCCATGGATTATTCCATGGAGAAACAGTCCGCCGGCGATCGATTTGTGATGTTTCATCGTACCTTGCCGTTGCGCTGGATTTCAGTTTTTTGGAAAAATGCGTCCGATCCCAATGTGATCACCAAAGAATGGTGTATCGCCAAACGTGATCAAATCGGTTCATCGCAGTATGAAGGCGATAGCGTGGAGCAAAAATGGGAAGAAGTGAGAACCGAAGAAGTTGAATTTTGCGGCAGACACGCTTTGCTGCTTAAAGGACTATGGAAAAATGATGAAAAAGATGCCGGCGGACCTTTTCGCATGTACTGTTTTTTTGACACAGATACCGAACGTATCTATTTCATCGACATGCACATGTTTGCCCCGGATTTAAAAAAATCAAAAATACACTATTTGAGGCAAATGGACATCATCGCCCGAACCTTTAAAACAAATCTTGAGGTGAAACCGGAAGATTTATGACCATTTGATAATTATGCTTTTATCAATATTATTCGAGGGCGTGATTTTCTGGGACACCAAAATCCTGCGCAAAAACAATTGCTGTTCTCGCTGATTTTCGGTGATCATTTTGAACCAATGATCTGTTAAATTCATTTTTTATGAACGTATTGGAGAATGATTAAAAATTTACATCAACTACAGAACAGTTGTCCTCGCCGCGGAAATAAATGTGGGTAACTTTGCTGAAACCTGTCAGAAATTTGCTGAAACGACACATCCGCTACCATTCCGTGATCGCGAATATATTCAATATGCGGGGTCCCGTTTTGAGTTATCGAACTCATCAGACAATCTCGGTTCGGGTCAAATTCAACCGAAATTAGCTTGTTCTTTTCTACCAATTTGCGATCAAGGGTCGCGTCAAATCGAAACCAGTTTCCATTGAGTGACAGCGCTGTAACACCATGCCAAAATAAGATATTACTTCCCAAAAGTTGCCGGACATTCTGTGGTAAGGTATGATCCGCAATATCAAAAAAGTAAATCCCCGCCGGAATGCCGCAGCTCCGCGCCAGAGAGCAGAACAGTATCGCTTTTTGTGTGCAAAACCCTCTCCCCTGGTTCAGTATCATCGATGCGCGGTAGGCGCGTTCAGAAGCTCCGGTCCGAAAAACATAGCGAATCTGGTCCCTAACAAAATAGAAAATGCGACGGGCTTTTTCATTAGGATCATCAATACCTCTGGTTAACTCTCTTTTTTTAGCAACTATCGCATCATCGTCAGCATTAATCAACCGTGTGGCTTTCAAATAATCCAGAAGAATAGTTTCCATGAGTACCATTGATAACAAGTGTTTTCATTAGCGCGTAGCCATTGCGGCAATCTTTCTATAATTATTAGCAGACAATCGCCTCTCCCCCATCTTCTGCATTAAACTACCGCTGGCACGCAACAGCGTATAGATAAGCGACCAGGAAATATTCAAAAGTCCTTTGACCAGATCACTACTCAACGCTTTGCGATGTAACTTCAACGCGCCTTTGAACTAAAAGTATTTAAAAAAAACCGGCAGGTATTCTCGTCGTTTAGTAATGTAAGAATCAATCGCCCGCTCCACAATCGGCTCAATTTCCTGTCGGGATTCAGAAGATGCAGTTTGCGTTTTATTGTTTTTAAAGCGAACCATATAAAAAAACTTTCATCAACTTCTTTTTGAACAAAATCAGCTAACTTTGTCCATTTTAATTCACGGCGCTGAATAATGTTCCATTTTTAGAAACAACAAAACACTTGCATTTCACTCGATATTTTATTAAAATGTAGCAGACAAAAAAAAACATAACCCGTACTTGTGTTTAACGGCTGCTATGAGAGCGGTATGAAAAATTCATGTTCGAGCATATATCTGAATTTATTCATCTTTTGTTGTTGATTATTAAGCAGAGATTGTCCTTATTGCAGAATAGTTACCGCTTTGAGCAAGACCATCGAAATTGAACAGCAGATCGATGAAATTTATCCGGAAATAGAAATTAACCTTATCAATTTTTAGGCATATTATCAAAAAAGTAAGGTTATAGCAGATCAGAAAAAATCTAATTTCTATCCCCAAAAAAAACTTATAGAAAACAACCTGTTGCTTATCGGACCAATATTATCGGAGTCTAAAATG
>DSAU01000325.1 GCA_011046315.1 bacterium | reverse complement strand
CCATCGCTTTGTTTGATACAATTGATGCAATTGCATAGTTAATTTGAGAAAATTGATATTTGACAAAATAACTTGAATATCAAGCGACGGCATCAGTAAGCCACCCAAAACCGATGTATTACTCCGCTCAATCGTTTATCAGCAATGGCTATAATAATCGTCTTTTGACATCATACTTATCCCTCCAATTAGAGCAACAACAATAAAATTAATTCATATTTTACAGGTGGAAAAAATTTTCCAAAGGTCATACACAGACAAACCATAACCGGGCTTTTATAAAAAAAGTTGAATTCATACTTGTAATTAACCAATTTTTTTATTATTTTTCAACAATGATTTTATTGGAAACCGCGGTGTCAGGTTGTTAGCTGGATTGACAAATTTCAAATATTTCGCTGCTATTCAGTATCTGATTTAAAACCATCAGGCTGATCGCAGTTAACCAACATCCTGCCATTATTACTATTGCATGGCAATCTCGCGGAACTTGGTGATTTGAATTGCCACCACCAGGATAAAAACCGGTAAGATATCAAATCCACAAGATAACTCATGAGGCAATTCATTACTAACTACACGAGTAAATTTAACTTGACAGGTTTTGCAGCCATAACGGAATTGCTGCTATTTTTAATCATTACACAATGTAGAATATCAACAGCACGCTATTTTGATCGCCAATTATAGTATGAGCGAAAACTCACACTTTTCTGTTCCCGCCACAGCGGGAGGACGAAGCAATCTCATTATTTTACAAAGAATTAAGAGATCGCTTTTCCCCCTGAAGCGGGATTGCAATGACATTTGTTGTTAGTTTTCGTTCAACCAACTACCAGATATTAATTGAATTGAGGTGATTTTTTTGAATCGATTGTTTATCGTATCGAATCGACTTCCCAGCAGTGCAATGAGGCGGGAAGGAAAAATAATTTTGACGCCCAGCGCCGGAGGATTAGCAACGGGTCTCAGCTCTTTTTTTTCTGCTTATGATAGTTTATGGATCGGCTGGCCCGGCATCGTCTCCAATAGCTCTCACGAACGGGAAGAGATCCTTGAGCAGATGCAGGCAAAGAAAATGAAACCGGTGTTTTTAACCAGACGACAGATTGAAAAATATTATGAGGGCTTTAGTAATAAAACAATTTGGCCTTTGTTCCATTATTTCAACCAATATGTAGTCAATGACAAACGCTATTGGGAGACCTATCATCAGGTCAACCAGCAATTTTGCGATGAAGTGGCACAAGTCGCCACAGAAGATGACATCATCTGGGTGCATGATTATCAGCTCATGTTGTTGCCGGGCATGCTTCGGGAAAGGCTGCCCGGCGTCACTATCGGATTTTTTCTGCACATTCCGTTCCCGTCGTTCGAGCTTTTTCGCACCCTGCCCTGGCGAACCGAAATATTGAGTGGGATGTTAGGGGCAGATTTGGTGGGATTCCATACTTACGACTATGCCCGTCATTTTATCAGTGCGGTAACCCGGATATTGGGCGTGGATCACTCGCTGATGAAATTGACGCTGGAAGATCGAACCATTCGCGCCGACTCCTTTCCGATGGGAATCGACTTTGATAAATTTTTTCAAGCTTCACAGAAACCATCGGTAAAAAAAGAAGTTAAAAATATCCGCAGCGTGATTGGCGAGCGAAAAATTATTCTATCAGTAGATCGCTTGGATTACTCAAAAGCGATCACCCAGCGGTTGAGAGCTTTCAATCAGTATTTGGAATGTCATCCCGGGTTTCGGGAAAAGGTTAGCCTGGTCATGGTCGTGGTGCCATCCCGGACAAAGGTGGAACACTATAAAAAACTGAAGATTGAAGTCGACGAGCTTGTCGGTTACATAAACGGAAAATTTAGCACGTTGGGGTGGACGCCGATCTGGTATCTGTACCGCAACCTGCCGTTTGATATGCTGGCGGCGCTCTATCTTTGCGCCGATGTGGGTCTGGTGACGCCTTACCGCGATGGCATGAATCTTGTTGCCAAGGAATTTATTGCCAGCAAACATAACGGCAAAGGCGCTTTAATTTTGAGCGAAATGGCCGGCGCCGCTGACGAAATGAGCGATATTATCATGGTTAATCCCAGCAGCATCGATGAAATCGAAGCCGCAATTAATAAAGCGCTTCACCTGGCAGAGGATGATCAACTACAAATTAACCGTGAAATTCAAAAGAAGTTAAAACGCTATAATGTATGCCGCTGGGCTGAAGATTTTATCGAGACGCTATTAAACACCAAAGATCAGCAAAAACAGTTGCTGACCAAATCAATGGATCATCAAATTGAAAAAACAATTATCAATTCTTACCAGAGCAGCCAACACCGATTATTGCTGTTGGACTACGATGGTACATTAAAAGCGTTTTCCAAAGATCCGGAAAAAGTGGAACCGGACGATGAGTTAATAGCCATATTAAAAAAGTTGACTGATCAGCCACAAAACGCCGTGGTCATTATCAGCGGTCGCAAACGCGAAACACTGGAAAAGTGGTTCGGCGACCTGAAGGTTGATCTGGTGGGAGAGCACGGCGTCTGGTTACGCATCAATGGCGCGGATTGGGAGCTGATCGAAAAATTGGAAAGTGATTGGAAACAGGAAATTTTACCCATTCTCGAGCTGTATGTTGACCGGACGCCGGGTTCTTTTGTGGAAACTAAAGATTATTCTCTGGTCTGGCATTATCGCAAAGCTGACCCGGGTCAGGGCATAGTTCGCGCCCGTGAATTGGTGGATCATCTCATTTATTTGACCTCAAATCTCAGCTTGCAGGTTCTTGAGGGAAATAAAATGGTGGAGATAAAAACCGCCGGTGTAAATAAAGGCAGAGCTGCATTCAGGTGGATCGGTTTAAAGAAGTGGGATTTCATCATTGCACTGGGTGACGACTGGACCGATGAAGATATTTTCAGGGTATTGCCCGATACTGCATATTCGATCAAAGTCGGCATCGCTTCGACTGAAGCAAAGTACAAAATTAAATCATCAAAAGAAGTTCGTACATTGTTAAACAAATTAGCGGAGGTGAATTCAGATGAAAACATTAAATGATTATCGAAAGATTACCGGAGATAATGTTATTACAAAAATATACAATAAAGCCAGACCATTATACGGAAAAAACATTCTTCACATTAACTCGACCTTTTACGGCGGCGGCGTGGCGGAAATTCTCAACAGCCTGGTGCCGTTAATGAACGACGTGGGCATTGATGCCGGTTGGCGGATTATCCGCGGCATGCCTGATTTTTTTACGATTACCAAAAAATTTCACAATGCGCTGCAGGGCGATCCGATCAATCTCACCTCGATTAAAAAGAAATTGTTCGTTGAAGTCAATGAAAATTTTTCAACTTACACCCATATTAATCATGATTGCGTGTTTATCACGACCCTCAGCCGCTGCCGCTGATCAATTTTTACAAAAAACGTCAGCCGTGGATCTGGCGCTGCCATATTGATCTTTCGCATCCTAATCCGGAATTGTGGGAATATTTAAAAAACTTTATCCTGAAATACGACGCTGAAATTATTTCCCATGAAAATTATAAAGGGGACCTTCCGCTTCAGCATAAAATTATCCAACCAGCGATCGATCCGCTGACGCCAAAAAATATGGAGCTGAGTACAAAAGATATGGATAAATATCTCAAAAAAAATAGAGTGCCGACTGACAAACCGATACTGACGCAAATTTCCCGATTCGATAAGTGGAAAGACCCCCAGGGTGTGGTCGATGTTTTTAAGCGAGTGCGAAAAAAAATTGACTGCCGATTGGTGCTTTGCGGCAGCATGGCATCCGATGATCCGGAAGGGTTGAAAATATTTGAACAGGTACAGAAAAAATCAAACAATTTGATCGAAAAAGGCGACATTATTTTAATAACTTCAGAAAATAATATTCTGGTCAACGCATTGCAACGAACTTCATCGGTCGTCATTCAAAAATCGCAGCGTGAAGGTTTCGGCTTGACCGTGACTGAGGCTATGTGGAAAGGGACGCCGGTGGTCGCCTCCAATGTCGGTGGCATTCCACTGCAGATCACTGACAACGACAACGGTTTCCTTGTCGAACCCAATGACAACGAAATGTTCGCAGAGAAAATTATCGAATTGATGAAAACCCCGGCACTGGCAAAACGAATTGGCGAATCAGCAAAAGAAACCGTTCAAAAAAAATTCCTCATCACCCGTATTTTGCAGGATTATTTGGATTTGATGAGCGAAATTCTGATTTAAATTACAGTTTCCGATCTATGTCCGGCAGATGTTCCTTCTGCCGGACTATTTTTTTTTCAATTGAAGGTCAGATGACACACAAATAGATGTCCAAGGTTAGATGAAAATTTTAATCATAGAACCCTATTTCAGCGGTTCGCACGCCAGTTGGGCAAAAGGTTACCAGAAACACAGCAGCCACGACATACACATCATCAGCTTGAGCGGCAAATTTTGGAAGTGGCGCATGCACGGCGGCGCTGTAACTTTGGCCAAGCAGTTTCTGGAAGCGGATTTGCAACCCGATTTTATCCTCGCTACTGACATGCTCGATCTGACGACGTTTCTGGCGTTGACACGCACAAAAGCACATTCCATTCCGGTCGGCGTTTATTTTCATGAAAATCAAATCTGTTACCCCTGGTCTCCTGACGATCGCGATCTACGCCAAAATCGGGACCGCCACTACGGATTCATTAATTATGTTTCTGCGCTGGCAGCCGATGCTTTGTTTTTTAATTCCGCCTTCCATCGCTCCGCTTTTTTCGAGGAACTGCCGCGCATGTTGAAACATTTTCCCGATCACCGCGGCGTGGACAATATCGATAAACTCAACCAAAAAAGCCATGTACTCCATCTGGGCATTGATCTGGCGCGCTTTGATCAACATCGATCGGATAAAAAAAGAGATAAACCGCTAATCCTCTGGAATCACCGCTGGGAATATGATAAAAATCCAAATGATTTTTTTCAGGCTTTGCAGAATTTACAAAACAACGGACTGGAGTTTGAAATTGCAATTTTGGGAGAAAATTTCAGCACAAGGCCAACACTCTTTGACCAGGCAAAAAATATCTTCGGAGAAAAAATCATCCAATTTGGCTACGCTGACTCTTTCCGAGAATATGCGCAATGGCTCTGGCTGGCGGATATTATACCCGTGACCTCGAACCAGGATTTTTTCGGCGCCAGCGCCGTCGAGGCGATTTATTGCGGTTGCTACCCAATATTGCCAAACCGGCTTGCCTTTCCGGAGATTTTACCCATTACCTGTTATCCAGAAAATTTTTATGATAATTTTCCAGAGTTGTTTCAACGGCTGGAAACTACCTTGCAGAATATTTCTACCATCAGAAATATAAACCTCGGATCAGCAGTCGAAAAATACTCCTGGCAACATCTGGCGCTGCTTTACGACAGACATTTTGAAAAATTTGTGGTAAAATTCACATGATAGTAATCAGACTGAAATAAATGGCAAAACGCTGAATTTGAAAAGAAACTTCTATCTGTATTATCTCAATCACAGGGGAAGGCATAGACTGATGCCATCGGTTAATTTACAAAAACATTAAAAATGGATGGCTTGATTTAAAAATTTTATCAGCTGTCAATTAATCAGGTTATTAAGCAATGGCATCAACATTCTATCTGAAGCAGAGATTTGACTTCTATTCAGAAAATTTTATTGCTTTTCCCTCTGATATTAATTCATTTCGGTTACTACTGACCAGGATGGAAAACCAACTTCAGCATGATTAAAATTTTGGAAATGAATCGGTCCGCTCTCGTTGCCGCTGATAAAACCCATCTTATCTCATTTTTCATCTAAATTCAGACTTTTTGATCTTAATCCGGCTCTGGTTCAATTGACAGAGTGTACTCAACGGACGGCTCAATTTCAGTGTATTCAGTCGTTCTGACGTTAAAAAAATTGCCCCAATTCAAATTAATAATTGACTTTTTGCTTTAAAAAAATTATCTTATATTAATTTTTTTTTCTGAATTGTCACCCCCATTAACTAAAGCAGAATTCAACCACAAGAACTAAACCAAACGGCGGTTGCATGAAACCAGACAAACCGATGAAACTTTTGCTCATCTATAATCCTCACGCTGGCCATAACCGGGCGAAAAAAATTCTTCCTGATGTAATGAACGAGTTTGAATCAAAAAACATTGACATTGATTTGTTGCTTACCGAGCACCAGCAACATGCGATCGAGTTTGTCCGATCGGCAGATTTTAGCCGGTACGATGGTGTGGTAGCCGCTGGCGGTGACGGTACACTGTTCGAGGTCATCAACGGATATTTCCAAAATCCTGCCGCGAAACGCATTCCCATCGGTGTACTGCCGGTGGGAACCGGCAATGCGTTTGCCCGTGATCTTGAATTGACCAATGAAAAATGGAAAGAGGCAATCGACATCATCAGCAGTAACAAACCGCGCCCGGTCGATGTGGGCTATTTCAAAACGGCTGAGCTGGAATTTTATTATCTGAACATTCTCGGCATGGGCTTTGTGACTGACGTCACCCAGACCGCCTTTCGACTCAAGACACTGGGGAATGTGTCCTACACTTTCGGCGTGTTTTATCAGACGATTTTTCTCAAAGCCAATCAACTCAAAATCGAACTGGACAGCGTCTCGCTGGAGCGCGAAAATATTTTTGTTGAAATTTCCAACGCTCGCTACACTTCCAATTTTCTGATGGCGCCCGCCGCCCGGATCGACGACGGTTTGCTCGACGTCACCTTGCTGTCCAAAGTTACACGACGCCGGTTGCTGTCCTGTTTTCCCAAAATATTCACCGGCGAGCACGTCAAAATGCCGGAAGTGGAGACATTCCAGGCGAAAAGCATCCGCATCGAAACCGACATCCCCAAGGTGTTGACGCCGGACGGTGAGATTTACGGTTATTCGCCGCTGGAGGTCTCCTGTTTACATCACGCTGTGCAGGTGTTTGGCAGATAACGCTGTTGAGATGCTATAATAACGAAGCAACTCTGCGGTTATGATTCTGATTTAACATTCTACAAGCCTTAATTTAACATTGAGGTTTTCGATGAAAAATCTTGTAAAGTTACATTTTTCGTTTTGGCTTTTTATCTCAGGGATAATACTTATGGCTAACACAACCGACGCTGCAGCGCCGATCATGGACCCGATTGCAGATTCCCAGGCAATCGTGTCTTCCGGTAATGCTCGATTTACAGTATTGACGGATCAACTAATTCGACTGGAATGGGCAGAAGACGGTGAATTCATCAACAACGCCAGTCTGGTGTTTATCAATCGCAAGCTGGAGCCTCCTCAATTTCAAACTAAAAACAGCGATGGTTGGTTAACAATTCAGACGAAAAAATTACGGCTGCACTATCGGGAGGATAGCGGCAGGTTTAATTCCAAAAATTTATCAATTGAATTGGAGCTAAATGGAAGTTCGCGGATGTGGCATCCAGGACTCAAAGACAGCGCCAATCTGTTCGGTACCATGCGCACTCTGGATAGGGTAAAAGGTGCGGCGAAATTGGAACCAGGCCTGCTATCGCGCGACGGCTGGGTATTGGTCGATGACAGCAAGCGTCCGTTGTTCGACAACAGCGATTGGCAATGGTCAACGCCAGCGCCGGAAAAAGACTACCAGGATTGGTATTTTTTCGGACACGGACACGATTACAAAGCTGCGTTATATGATTTCACCCTGGTGGCAGGGAAAATACCATTACCCCCGCGATTTGCCTTCGGGCTCTGGTGGTCGCGCTATTGGGCTTATACTGATCAAGAGTTGAAACAACTGGTGTATGAATTTGAAATCCATAACACGCCGCTTGATGTGCTGGTGATTGACATGGACTGGCACGAAACATTCAAGCTGCGCTGGTGGAAAAAACAGTACGATCAAGCCGGACAGCGAATCGGCTGGACCGGTTATAGTTGGAATAAAATTCTCTTCCCTGATCCGCCGGAATTTCTCAATTGGTGCCATCAAAAGGGATTGAAGACCAGCTTAAATTTGCATCCAGCTTCCGGCGTCCAACCTCACGAAGCTAAATATCCGGAAATGGCGCGCGCAATGGGCGTTGATCCCGCCACTCAAAAATACATCCCGTTTGACATTGTTGATAAAAAATTTGCCCAAAATTATTTTAAAATACTCCACCACCCACTGGAGCGCCAGGGAGTGGATTTCTGGTGGCTGGACTGGCAGCAGCAACCGATTACCAAAATAGATGGCGTCAATCCGACTTTTTGGCTGAATTATCTTCATTTCACCGACATGGAGCGCCGGGGGAAAAGGCCATTGATTTTTCACCGCTGGGGCGGATTGGGCAACCATCGCTATCAGATCGGTTTTTCGGGCGACGCCATCTCGGTGTGGGAATCGCTGGCGTTTCAACCATATTTTACAACAACAGCTTCAAACGTCGGTTACGGCTATTGGAGCCATGACATCGGTGGTCATATACCCGGAATCCTGGAACCCGAGCTTTACAATCGCTGGATTCAATTCGGATTGTTCAGCCCCATTCTGCGAACCCACACCACCCGAAACATAAAAGCAGAAAGAAGAATCTGGGCGTATCCGGTGGATTATTTTTTGATCATGCGTGATGCCATTCTGCTGCGTTACGCTTTGATTCCATATATTTACACCGCAGCCAGGCAGGCTTATGATTTGGGAGTTTCAATCTGCCGACCCATGTACTATAATTATCAGGAAGAAGAACAAGCTTATCAATTCAAAGATCAATATATGTTTGGCGATGATTTATTAGTCGCGCCAATTACTGAACCAACAGATTCGGTGAGCTTGTTAGCAGAGAAAAAAATCTGGCTACCGCCGGGTACTTGGATCGAATGGTTCAGCGGCAACATTCTCCAGGGGCCTGCAACCATCAAACGAAATTTTGCCAATGACGAAATACCGGTATATGCCAGAGCCGGCGCCATCATTCCCATGCAGCCGAAAATGCGGTATTCAAATAAAAAGCCGCTCGATCCGTTGATACTGACTATTTTTCCCGGGGACAGCGGACAAACCCGGGTTTATGAGGACCAGGGCAATACGGTGGCGTACAAAAATGGGCAGTTTTCCTGGACGCCGATTCAATTTCACAAAACAGATGAGAGGTTGCTGAACATTGAAATTTTGCCGGTTGAGGGAAGTTTCCCGGAAATGCTCACTGAACGGGCGTACGAAATTCGGCTGCCGCTTGTCTTTCCGCCTGAAAAAATAACCTGCCAGGGCGAAATCATTAATTTTAAGCGGGAAGAAAATCGAACCGGATGGCGTTACGATGGGGATAAAGTGAGTCTGATCATTCGGTTGCCGAGATTCGAAACCGATACAAAAGTTACACTACAGGTTGAGTTTTCTGAAAAATATACTGATAAGCTTCAACTGCTGCAGGGCGTACCCGGAAAAATTTCAAAATTTAAGCGGGTAATGCCGTTGCTCAATTCACTCTGGCCTAAAGAATGGTCGCCGGACATTTTGATTGAAGCCGCGCAAACCGGCGTTAGGATTGAACTGCAACCCGAAACGATAATTGATGAGTTAACCAAATTGCAACAAAACACACCGGAAATTATTCGCCAAATCGAACGCCTGAACAAAATAAATCGAAAAATTGTGAACCAGGCTTTGGCGCATTTGGCGTTTTTAGAGAGATAATCTGCAGAGGCGGTCATCATGGATCCGCTTTTCATTTGATAAAGTTTTTTAGCATATAATCTGAACCAGAATTTAATATTATTTCCAGACATGACGAATCCCGATTTGTCGGTGTATAACAATATTTTTCAAAAAAAACGACTCCGCGAACAGACTGTGTGAAAACACCGTATTTTTACAAATCATGTCATTGCGAGGGAGCGCAGCGACCGAAGCAATCTCTTAATTATCAGACAATTAGTAGATTGCTTCTCCCGCTGAAGCGGGATCGCAATGACAGATATCATCAAAACTCCTTAATTTTCACACAGTCTGCAAATGAAAAAATGACAATGTTATGGCGTGCCATCAAACATTATTCAAATTTTTATTCCCAACCTTCGGCATGACGAGTTGGTTTTGTCAGTTTTTTGTATTAACAAATTTGAACAAAATTTTTAAATATTGTTGTGGTTCACCAAAAATTATGATTGAATAATCGGAATGCTTTCGGGCTATTAAAGAAATTGTCATTAATAACCGATATTATTTTATCAATAAAAAGCCGAGGTGATATTTCATGAAAGTAAGCACTGTCAGTGAAATGCGTTCGCTCGATAAAGCCGCCATTGAAAAATACGGCATCGCCGAAGAGATATTGATGGAAAACGCCGGGCTGGCTGCCTTTTCGGTGATTTTGAACGAACTGGAAGTGGAGGAAAATTCTTTTGTGGTGATTTGCGGCGCTGGCAACAATGGCGGCGATGGGTTTGTGGTGGCGCGAAAAATCCATTCGATGGGGGGCAAAGTTTCTGTGGTGCTGTTGGGCGATCCGACAAAATATCGCGGTGCTGCTTTGAAAAATTATGAAATTGCGCTCCGATTAAAAATACCAGTGGAAAAATTTGAAACCATTGAGCAACTGAAAGCGAAACTTGCTGACTGCGACACCATCGTGGATGCCATTTTCGGAACCGGTCTGGTTCGCAACGTGGAAGGTGTTTATGAACAGGTAATTGCAGCCATAAACCAAAGTCACAAAATGGTTTTCGCCCTCGACATTCCATCAGGGATCAATGGCGACACCGGCGCTGTGATGGGCATCGCTGTCCGTGCCGATAGTACTATTTCTTTTGGCTTGCCAAAGCTGGGAAATTTGCTGTATCCCGGCTACGAATATTGCGGATTACTGTATGTGACACACATCTCTTTCCCGCATGAACTCTGGGATAATGAATCATTGCTTACCGAAATCAATTTGCCAGAAAGATTGCCGCTACGTGATGTTGCCGGGCACAAGACCACTTTCGGCGACGCCTTGTTCATCGCCGGCGCAGCCAATTACTATGGCGCGCCCTATTTCGCAGCAATGTCTTTTCTAAAAGCCGGCGGTGGTTATTCCCGATTAGCCGCGCCACGATCAGTAACATCGGTTATCGGCGCCAAAGGCAGCGAGCTTGTGTTTGCGCCGCAGGACGAGACCACGGACGGGAGCCTGGCAGCGAGCAACAAGGAGCGGTTGTTAACATTGTCCCAACAGGTTGACATGGTTGTGATCGGTCCGGGAATGTCGCTGAATCAGGAAACACAGCAGTTGATATGCGAACTGGTTCAGCAAATCGAAAAGCCGATACTGATTGACGGTGACGGTATCACCGCGGTGGCACAAAATCCCGAAATAATCAGCCACCGAAAGTTTGCAACCATTTTAACGCCGCATCCCGGCGAACTATCGCGTCTCTGTAAAACCTCTATTGCTCAAATTGAAGCGGATCGAGTCCAGGCTTTGCAAAAAGCCCTCACCGATTTAAGCGCGTTTATCATTTTGAAAGGCGCCCATTCGCTCATTGGCTGCCCTGGCGGAAGGGTCTGCATAAATTTAAGCGGCAACAGCGGAATGGCAACAGCCGGTTCCGGCGATGTACTCACCGGAACCATCGCAGCCATGCTCGGACTGGGGCTGACGGTGAAAGAAGCGGTGAAAGCCGGTGTTTTCATTCATGGGCTTGCCGGAGACCTTGCCGCCGACATTATCGGCGAAGATGGCATGACCGCTCAACATATCCTCAATTATTTACCGTTAGCGGTCAAAAGATACCGCGAGGATTATGAAAACATTATGGCAAATTGTTATGGTACCATAATTCAGGTGTGAAAATATAGCTAATCTGTTCAAGCAAAGCAGTACGAATATAAAGCAATAACATTATGATTTTTTCGTTTAACAACACTGTTTAACGGGCAATTGGTTCTGGCCCATAGATAATGGCCGAAGTCATCATTCCAATATTATTGTAGTGGATGAAAGGGAAAAACACATGAGAGAAAAGTACATCATCGCCCACGATCTGGGATCGAGCGGCAACAAAGCTGTAATGACCACGACAACCGGAGATATTGTTGCAACTGATAAAATCCACTATCCGATTCATCACCCCCATCCATCCTGGGCAGAACAGGACCCCTGGGTTTGGTGGAACGCCATTTGTGCGACCACGCGCAAGGTGATTGAAAAATCTGGCGTCAAACCGGCTGAAATTGTTGGGATGACCTTCTCTTCACAAAGTCAGACCCTGGTTTCAGTTGATCAAAACTGTCAGCCGGTGCGTCCGGCTATTTCCTGGCTTGACGGGCGCAGCGCAGAGATTATGCGCGAAAAGTTATGGACGCCGCCCCGAATTATGGGATATAACATTTTTCACATTCTTCGATTTATCACGATTACCGGCGGCAGCCCGGGCCAGACCGGCAAAGACCAGATCGGAAAAATTTTATGGCTGCAGGAATACGAGCCGGAAACCTATTCCCGCATTCATAAATTCCTCGATGCCAAGGATTTTGTAATTTATCATCTGACCGGTAACTATGTAAAATCGGTGGACATGGGAGTTCTGTGGTGGTTCATGGACACCCGAAAAAACCGCAATCGTTGGCATCCAAAACTATTGAAACTGACAAATATCTCCGAGGAGATGCTTCCCGAGATAAAAGAGAGCGCCGCTATTGTCGGCGAAGTCACTCCAAAAGCCGCCGAGCAAACCAGACTGGTGGCTGGCACTCCGATCATCAACGGCGCGGCGGATCTCGCCTGTGCCGCGCTCGGATCCGGCGCAATCAATGAAGGTGAACTGCACATCTGTATCGGCACCAGCGGTTGGGTTGCCGGTCATTTTACCAAACGCAAAATTGACATCCCCCATTATACCGGCTGCATTGGCAGCGCCTACCCCCAGAAATATTATCTGGCAATGGCGCATCAGGAAACCGCGGGTGTGTGTTTGGAATGGCTCAAGGATAAAATTCTCTATCACGAGGAACAGCTCATAAAAGAACATCAGGTCGATCGTGTCTATCAAATTTTGGATAAACTCGCGGCAGGTGTCAATCCCGGCGCTGAGGGCATGGTTTTTACGCCCTGGATGTACGGCGAACGCTGCCCGATTGACGACGATCATGTTCGCGCCGGACTGTTTAACGTGGGCTTGAATCATTCGCGCGAGCATCTGGTGCGGGCGGTCCTCGAAGGGATCGCATTGAACACCTGCTGGGCGCTGGAAACCATGGAAAATTTGTACCATAAAGTTGACGAACTGAGCTTCATCGGCGGCGGCGCCAAAAGCGATCTCTGGTGTCAGATCATGGCAGATGTATCCAACCGGGTGATTCATCAGGTTGAAAATCCTGATCACGCCGGTGCCAAGGGAATTGCACTGCTGGCAAGCATGACCCTCGGTTATATTGAAAAATTTGAAGACATCAAAAAATTCGTTCACTTCAAAGACACTTACCACCCCAATCCAGTTCATCATAAGATGTACAAGCGATTGTTTATGGAATTTAAAAATATTTATATACAAAATAAAAAATGGTATGCGCGGATGAATCCATAACAGCTTCTGTGGATTGGTCGTCGAAGATTGAAACACAAAATTGCGATACATTCTGATGTAAAGGTGGTAATTGCAAATTTTCAGGAGCTTAAAACAATGACCGAAAATTTATCCAACTATTGCACCAAAAACACTGATGTTGCTGATGAAATGATTTCGGTGAATGACAACGTTTCTCTACGGGTAATCACTTTCACACCGCCCCAAAAAACGGACAATCCGCCGGTCGTTTTTATCGCCGGCTGGATTACATTAATCCGGGCGTGGCAATATGTGCTTCGTGAGATGAGCAAAGATTTCACCATCTATTATGTGGAAACACGCGAAAAAATTAGCTCAAAAGTTGTCGGAAAAGTAAAATACGGGGTTGAAGATATTGCCGGCGACATCATCGCGTTGATTGAACATTTGAAACTCGAAAACGACCGCTATATTTTATTTGGAAGTTCTCTGGGAGCTACCGCAATCTTAGAATCCTGCCGCCGTCTGAGAGTTAAGCCGAAATGTCTGGTGCTTATCGGTCCCAATGCAGTGTTTCGCGTTCCCCGTTTCGGCAGGATCATTATCTATCTGTTTTATCCCGGACTATATCTCATCATAAAGCCGTTTATCAAATGGTATTTGAAACATTTTCGCCTCGACGTCCGAAGTGATTACGAGCAGTATCGGAAATACTGCGACAATCTTGACGCCGCTGACCCCTGGAAATTGAAAAAAGCAGCAATGGAATTGTCGCACTATACGGTGTGGGATTTTTTAGCGGAAATCGAGGTGCCGACATTGATCTTTGGCGCTTCAAAGGATACACTTCATGAACCGGAAAATCTGAAACGCATGGTCTCGATGTTGCCCAAAGCCACTTATCTCGATTTGGAAACTAACCGTCAAACGCATCGCGAGATGGTGGTTGAACATACGCGTCAGTATCTGCGTGATCTTGGTTAGAAAATTTGTTCCATAAATTAAGCAGAAAGAAAATGACTAACTTCATTACTACGAGTTAAATTGCCAGAGTATAGCAACGTTCTTTAAATATTTTAATTCACTAACTGTCAAGGAGGTCTCATGAAATTCAAACTTCAACAGAGTGCGTTTATTCTACTACTCATCACAGCCGTTTTGATGTCGAATGTGCTGTTTGCACAGGAAGAAAAAAACGGCGACGAGAAAAAGGAAGCGTATCAATTTACCATCCTTAAAGAGCTTCCGCGGACGGTGGTAAAAAATCAAGCCAGTACCAGCACCTGCTGGTGTTTTGCTACCATCTCATTTCTGGAATCGGAACTGTTGCGCCTGGGTAAAGAAGAGTTTGATCTTTCTGAAATGTACATCGTTCGTCACACTTACCCGGCAAAAGCCCAGCGCTACGTTCGGCTCCATGGTGAAACCAATTTTCCCCACGGCGGCGCTTGCTATGATGTCATTGAGGTGATGAAAAACCACGGAATCGTTCCTGAAGATGTTTATCCCGGAATAAATTACGGAGAGAAAAAACACCATCACGGCGAACTCAGCCGGATTTTAAAAGGCACACTTGACGCTGTAGTAAAAAAGCGCGGCGGCAGGGTTACGCCAGTCTGGAGCGAAGCGTTTAACGCAGTGCTCGATATCTATCTGGGCGAAATACCGGAGTCGTTTAACTATAAGGGCAATAAATATTCGCCCAAATCATTTCTCGCTGACTATTTGCAATTGAACCTCGATGATTATATTGATGTTACTTCATACACGCACCACCCGTTCTATACCCAGTTTTACCTTGAGGTTCCCGACAACTGGACATTCAACGATAAGTACTATAACGTCACGCTCGAAGATCTGCAAGCGATCATCGATTATTCGCTTGATAGCGGATACACGCTGGTTTACGGCGGCGATGTAAGCAACAAATTTTTTGACAGCAAAAAGGGCTACGCCATCGTTCCCCAAAAAGATTGGGAAGATATGACCGAAGAAGAGCGCAAGCAAAAAATCACCGAACCAGTGGAGGAAAAAACCCCGACCCAGGAATTGCGTCAACAATGGTTCGATAATTTTACGGCGACCGATGATCATGCCATGCACATCATCGGCATTGCCAATGATCAAAACGGAAATATTTTCTATTTAACCAAAAACTCATGGGGCACAGATCGAAAATATGACGGCTATCTATACATGTCCAGACCTTACGTGCTGTTAAACGCCACCGGATTCATGGTAAACAAAAACGGCATTCCGGCGGACATTCGAAAAAAGATGGGGATTTAGGCAGACATTGAGCTGCCCATATTTTCATTGTTATCGGTTTTTTTAAACGCAAAAAAAATAGCGAATTCATCTTACCACAAGTAACTTTGAGGTGTTGAACATGTACTTTAAAAATAAAATGATCCTGCCGGGTATGATTGCGCTATTGCTGGCGGTTGTATTTTCAGCAACGGCTCAAATTGAGGCAGAAAAAAACGATGATAAATCGGTCTACCAATTCACGATTGATTACCAGGTGGCGCATACTCCGGTGAAAGACCAGGCTAAAACCGGAACCTGTTGGGATTTTGCCACCATTTCGTTTCTCGAATCAGAGATGCTTCGGGTGGGTAAACCAGAGATCGACCTTTCCGAAATGTTCGTTGTCCGCCACACTTATCCTCAAAAGGCGGAAAATTACATCCGGCTGCACGGCAACACCGTTTTTGGCCAGGGAGGACAGTCTCACGACGTAATCGAACAGATCGCCCGTCACGGCATCGTTCCCGAAAAAATTTACCCCGGGATGAATATCGGTGAAAACAGACATAATCATGGTGAAATGTTTTCGGTATTAAAAGCGGTGTTGGATGGAACGCTTCAGGCAGGGAGAAGAAAATTGACTCCGCGCTGGAAAGATGCGTTCGAAAAAATATTGGACATCTACCTGGGAAAGGTCCCGGTAGATTTTAGTTACGCCGGAAAAAAATACACGCCGAAAAGCTTTGCCGAGCAATTTTGCGGCTGGAATCTGGATGATTATATTGAATTGACCTCTTACAAACATCATCCCTATTATGAAAAATGTCGGCTTGAAGTGCCGGACAATTGGACGTTCAATCAGCAATATTACAACGTACCAATAGATGATCTGGAAAAAATAATCGACGTTGCCATTAAAAACGGCTATTCAGTTGCCTGGGATGGCGATGTCAGCGAGCGTGATTTCTCCACCCGCGAGACCGGTTACGCCATTATTCCGGAAAAGGATTGGGAGGACAAAACCGAAGCCGAGAAAAAGGAAAAAGTCACCGAACCAGTCGCGGAGAAAAAAATTACCCAGGAGCTGCGTCAACTGACTTTTGATAATTTCGAAACCACTGATGATCATTTGATGCATATTGTGGGACTGGCTCATGACCAGAAGGGAAACAAATTTTACTATACCAAAAACTCGGGAGGTGTTGACGGACGCAAGTATGATGGCTATGTTTATATGTCGCGCTCTTATGTCCGTTTAAAAACGATTGCTATCATGGTGAATAAAAATGCGCTTCCGAAAAAAATTTCAAAAAAACTCGGTTTGTTGTAATCAACCGGCTATGCTGTTCGGTCGAAAAAATTCCAGATCAACAGCAGAGCCATTTTTTAATTCACAATGTAAAGGAATTTTTTCACAATGGAAAATCGCCCGGAAATAATTACATTCGGCAACAGGAGCGCCCGGGATAAAAAGCTGCTAAAAACATTTGTCGATTTTCACTGGGAACATTATCAGGATGAACCAAACTATATCCCGTTGCTGGATTATGAATATCTCGGATTCAGATTAATCGGCATCCACGGATTTTTTGAACCGGAGAATTTGTTTTTTAAACACGCTGAAATGATTTTTTTCCTCGCTAAACAAAATGGCCGAATTGTGGGGCGGTGTAACGCGTTTATCAATCACAATCACAATCTTCATTGGAATGATAAGGTGGGATTTTTCGGACAGTTTGAATGCATTGATGATCAGACCGTTGCCAATGCCCTGATCCAGGCTGCTGGCGATTGGATAAAACAACGAGGCATGACCCACCTGCGTGGACCACAAAATTTACCGGTCAATGAAGCCACGCCGGGACTGATGACCGAAGGCTTTGATTCACGGCCAGTAATGTATTATCATTATAATAAAAAATATTATGAAAATTTGCTGCGTAACGCTGGTTTTCAGCCGGTGAAGCGGATGATGTCATGGGAAGTAGCGGTCAACAACCCCATGGAAGAAAAACTGGAACGGGTCGCGCAAGCGGTTGTGAAACGTTACGGTGTTCAATTCGAAAGTTGGGGTGATCGACCGCTCGCGGTTCGCAAACAGGAGATGCTGGAAATTTACAATGACGCCTGGAGCGATAACTTTGGCTTTGTTCCCTTTACCCGGGAGGAGTTCTATCAAATTATTGATGATATGCTGCTCATCATGGATAAAGGGCTGTTTATGTTTCTGTATATCGAGGGCGAACCTGCAGCCTTTTTCGGGGCTGTTCCCAATGTCTCAGAAAAGTTGACCCCGCTTTCTTTTTGCCAACGCTGTGAGTTGTTGCGCGCCGCCAAAATGCTGTTGAGAAAAGGCAGCGTCAAAGGGTTTCGGCTGGGATATCTCGGTGTCAAAAAAAAGTTCCGCAAACTCGGTTTGCCCGCAGTGATGCTCTGGAAAGAGAAAATCTATTCTCAAAAAAAGGGCTACGACTATTGCGATATGGGATGGGTGCTGGAAGACAATGTGTTGGTGATCCGGCTGATCGAAATGATGTCTGCCAAACCTTCGAAAACTTACACTGTTTTTGAGAAAAAAAGTAACTTTTCAGCCACAAAGACTTAAAGGCACCAAGAGAAACAAAGATGAAGGAATTTCTAAATTATTCCATTCAGAAAAGCCGGATTTGGTTTGATGAAAAGCTATGGAATTTGGCACTAAAAAAGTGAGTAAAAAAAGACATCTTGGTGTGACTTCGAGGCTTGCTGCCTTTGTGGCAATAACATCTGCCTGAATAGATACGAAAAAAATTTGAATTATCAAAAACAAAAGTCCACTATGAGAATGCAATTTATCCGAAGCAAACAAAATCCGATCTTTCCCAATATAGCCGGAACCTGGATGGAAGACCAAACTGCCAATCCTGATCTGTTGAAGATTGGTGACACCTTTTATATGTATTTTCGCGGGCAACAAAACGGGCACGACCGCATCGGGCTGGCGACCATTCCGGAAAGCCAATTTGACGGAAAAACCTGGCATATTCAGCCTGAACCTCTCATTGACGTTGGTAACAAAGGAGACTGGGACGAAACGCACGTGTTGGATCCGGCCTCGGTTCTGGTGGGAAACAGGGTTTTTTTGTATTATTCCGCGGTCTCTCCGCGCTGTGATCGCAGCGTTTGCCTGGCAATATCTGATGACGGAATCCATTTTCAGAAATACGATCATAATCCGATCGTGATCGGAGGGGGGCCAGAAGTTGTTTATCATAATGGCAAGTTTTATCTGTTTTTCTGGAAAACCAAAAAATCAGGTCGCGGTTTCGATCTTCACCTGGCAATATCTGGCGACGGCTTCCATTTTTGAACCCTTCACTGACAAATCAGTGTTACCCGCCGGCAAAGCCGGAAGTTGGGACAGCCACACTGTTGAGACGCCGCGAATTTTTCGCGAGGGTAATTTATTTTACATGGTCTATTGTGGTTCAGATCGGTTTGATGATTACCCCGCCAATGCTGGGTTGGCAACTTCGGTCGATTTGATTAACTGGGAAAAATATGCTGAAAATCCGATTTTTTCCCGAGGCGAAAAAGGAGAATGGGACGAGGGCGCGATCTGGTTTACGACGGTTGAAAAAATTAACGGCGTCTATTACCTCTGGTATGAAGGTTACGGCGGCGCCAATTCGCGAAATCAACCCTACGATTCTTATTTAATAAATGCACGATCGCAAGTGGGATTGGCAACCATGAAAGCGGATTACTTCTTCATCCGCCCAACGTATTAACATCAACACTATCGGTTTTCGTCGATTCAATTATTTGATCAGGTCGCGGCATTGATCTAAATAACCATTCCCCAGAATGATGAATGAATCTGCAACATGGAGAAAACCCTTTTCATAGTTTTCACGCGCCAGGTTAACCATCTTTTGCGTTTGTTCGATGCGGAAATTTATTTGCGGAGTCATTACCGGCGCCGCTTCAGCTCTGGTTTTTAACAATCCGTTTTCCAGCCGCTGCAATTTCTGGTGGATCAAGGTAGCGTTGGTTTGTTGTTCGGCGCCAGTATTTACCAGTTGGTCTGCCGAAGATGCCAGTTGCTTTGCCATTTTTATCACCTCAATTGAAACTCGGTAATTTTTGTTTTTTAGCGCTTGTTCCGCTCGGTCTCTGGCGAGGGCAGCGTAATTTAGCAATTTTCGTGCTTCCTGGTCGCTGCTGTCGCTCATAAAAAACTCTAATTCTTCCAGTTCATAATTCAACGCTTCCAACTGGGCTGCGATTTGCTCGCTGATATCTTTTGGTGGTCGGCGCGTTTTTTTCACCATCCGCTCAATCAGGTCCCGCGCCAACTGTGATCGGCGAAGGGCTATGCCATAATTTTGATTATCGAGCGCCTGGTGCGCTTCTTGTTGTAATTGTTTCGCCCGGTTCAGCAGCAACTCAGTTTTTTCGTCAGCGCTCTCTGATAAAAAACTTTGCTCGACATTTTCGATCAATTCATCCAACAGCGTAATTTCGTCATAAACCCGCAGCGCTGATTGCTCAGTTTTGCCCTGAGCCATATTCAGCGCCCGCAGTAACAGCCGCGTGGCTTGATGATAGTAATCAATCGCCAGCCGGTACTCGCCGTTTTTCCGGGCAATATCAGCTTTGCGGGCGAGATTGAGCGCCAATTGTTGATTACGCTTAACCGTCTCATTGCGACTGGGTTCGATCACGGCTTTATTTTGCGACAAATATTGGTCAAAACGATAAGCCTCATCAGCAGCCTGTTGCTCGATGGATTGATCACTGTTTTTAACCAGATCGATCGCTTTCTCGATCAGATAAATCGCACGGTTATAATGCTGAGAAGATTTTTCGATTTGATTGTCTTTAAAAGCCTGAATTGCCAATTGATGGTTATTAATTCCTTGTTCCAATGTTTTCTGCGCTTCAGGGATTCCACTGCCGGGCACAATGGCTTCGGCTTCTTTTATCAACTGGTCCAGTTTTTCTTTTCGTTTTTGAATGACATCGCGAAATAATATTTTAAGTGCCTGGTTGATCGCTATCTCAGCGCGGGACAGATGACTATGCGCCATGACGACTCGCCTTTCACGCATCAGCCGATTTGCCCGGCGCAAGTCGGTTTCAGCAGTCATCAGCAGCTCAGCGGCGTGCTCGTCCCTCGTTATCGATTGAACGTCTCTGGCAAAAGCCAGCTTTCTGCGAAGCTGCTGAAATTGTTCAGGCAGCGGTTTTGCAGTCTGGGCAAACCCGGGCTGTTCAGCAATTGCAAAAACAAATAATATCCCAACAATGTTTATCAAACCCTTCATTTTTATTATTTCCCTAAGCCAGACAAGCTGGAATTAAAAATTAAAAATTTAAAATTAAAAATGAAACTAATTCCTTAATGCTATCACCAAAAAGTTTGCCCGAAAAAACAACCTTTGTAAGGTGGTGAAAAGATATAACATGCAATGGGTATTAACAAATATCTTGCCAAAAAAATACACAATTTAGCTTGTCAGCTACTAAAGTAAGACATGATCAATCAAAAAACATTCCATTTGTAAATTTTCATTTTCGATAACTATTTATTTCAATTTAATTATCAACTTACAGCGAAACAGAATCGACAAAATTGATGTCGAAATTCCAGGAACGGACGAAAAAGTACAGTTTCAATGGACAGTTTGGTTCAGTATTGTTTTAGGCTGAACTTGTCACGGTTATTTTCCCGCTGCCCTTACCGGTGATTTTGCCAATGATACGAGCCTCGACTACGCCGCGTTGGTGAAGTCTGGCGATCAGATCGTTCTTTTCAGCATCAGGCACTGCAATTATTAACCCGCCGGATGTCTGGGCATCGCAAACAAGAATACGATCGATTTCGGAAATATTGGGAGACCATTCCACATAAGCGCGCAGGTAGTCGATATTGGCAATCGTCCCTCCGGGAGCGATGCCGGCTGCTGCCAGATCACGGGCTTGCTGCAACACCGGAATTTGTGGCCAAAAAATGGTAGCATCGGTTTGGCTTGCCGTGGTCATTTCTTTCAAATGCCCCAGCAGTCCAAAACCGGTAACGTCGGTGCAGGCGTGAACTTCGCCTTTGACCATCTCCTCAGCAGCCTCGCGATTTAATCGGCTCATGGTGTGAATCGCGAGCTGTCTGGTGAAGTCGTCCACCAATCCGCGCTTGATTCCGGTAGTTATCAGCCCCAAGCCAATGGGCTTGGTCAAAATCAAAGCGTCACCAGGTTGGGCGCCGGAGTTGGTG
>DSAU01000090.1 GCA_011046315.1 bacterium | reverse complement strand
TTTTGTAAAATGTCATTTTTTGGTTCAATGTCATGCCCGTCCGCCGGCTGGCGGACTATCGGGCATCCACTTAGCTTAATTTTAGGAGATTCCCGTAAAAAACATGCGGGAATGACAGCCCGTTCCTACATAGTTTAAAAAGCGGGCTGCTACTTTGTATTAAACGATCACATAATGCGGCAGTAAGAATGCCTGTACCTGCGCCAGGATCAAGTATTGATATATTCGTTTTAGTAAGATCGAACATCGCTGCCATAAATTTTGCGATCAGTGCTGGCGTAAAAACTTGTCCGATATTTTTCTTGCTTTCACCATTTAATGAAGAGAGATATTCAGCGGTACTTTCTTCAACAAAGGATACGAGTTGATTATTTTTTAATAAGTCATTCATGTCCAGGTATAATGAAACAAATGGAATCGAACAAATTACATTATCAGCAATTTTTACTTTTCGCTAATATATAAAATATTCAATGTAAAGTCAAGTATAAAGTCATTGAGGTGAGAACTATTCTACTGAAGTTTCATCGCCTGTTGAAGGTTTTTGAAATGAAAGGTTGAAATTAATTTTCCTTCCTGCCACTGCGTTCATCTGTGGGCAAATGAACAGATCAAGAGGTGCTGATAAATCTTTCAAGAGATTTTTTTGTTAATCTTTTATCTCACTTTTGCTTCAATCCCCGACAAACCCTCCCATGAACCTCCAACGTCCGATCCAGATCTTCCTTTGAATGAGCCAACGATAAAAACGTCGCTTCAAACTGGGAAGGCGCCAGGTAAACGCCGTGCTCCAGCATCAATTGATGATAGCGCCCAAACAATTTGATATCGCTTTTAGTGGCGTCATCATAATTTGTTACCAGGCCCTGTTTGAAGAAAAAACAGCCCATGGATTCCACCGCATTAGCAACTACAGGAATTCCTGCCCGTTTAAAATTTTCAGCCATGCCATTAAAAATATAGCTGGCTTTTTCTCGAAGCTTTGGGTAAACATCTTTTTGTTCCAGCAATTCCAGCGTTTTCAAGCCAGCGGATAACGCCAGTGGATTTCCTGACAAGGTACCTGCCTGGTAAACGGGTCCCACCGGCGCCAGCATTTCCATGATTTCGGTGCTACCGCCATAAGCGCCCACCGGTAAACCACCGCCGATAATTTTTCCCAGCGTTGTCAGGTCAGGTTTCACATGATAGTATGTCTGGGCGCCGCCCAGGGCAAGACGGAAGCCGGTGATGACTTCGTCAAATATCAGTAGAAAATTATGATCATCAGCTATCTGGCGCAAACTACCCAGAAATCCGGGCTCGGGTAAAACCACACCCATGTTACCTGCAACCGGTTCAACAATGAGTGCTGCAATCTGCTGCGGGAAATTTTCAACCAGATTTTTGACACTGTCAATGTCGTTGTAATGGGCGATCAGGGTGTCGCCTGCGATAGCCTCGGTGACGCCTGGGGAACTGGGAATGCCCAATGTGGTTGCGCCCGAGCCTGCCTGAATCAGAAATGAATCGCCATGCCCGTGGTAGCAGCCTGCAAATTTGATAATTTTGTCCCGCTTGGTATAAGCACGAGCCAGACGGATGGCGCTCATGGTCGCCTCAGTGCCGGAATTCACCATGCGCACCATATCGATTTCTGGCATCAGTTGACAAATCTTTTCCGCCAGTTGAATTTCGACTTCACAATTGGCGCCGTAGCTGGTGCCTTTTTCAACAGCAGCTATCACAGCCGTAACGACTTCGGGGTGGGCATGACCAAGAATTAATGGCCCCCACGATCCGACATAATCGATGTATTCATTGCCATCAACATCCCAGATCCGACTACCGTTAGCGCCAGCAATAAAACGTGGAGCAGCGCCAACAGCTTTAAAGGCGCGCACCGGAGAGTTCACCCCGCCGGGAATTCTTGTTTTTGCCCGTTCAAAAAGAAGCCTGCTCGTATCAGTTTTCATCGCGAATTTTTCTCCTCTGCGCTTTCAATTTCTGGTACAAAATATTTCATACTGGTTTTTTTGTATTCATGCAAACTGTACAATATTTGATAATCAGTGACGCCAATGGTTTTGCTGATATTGCGGACGATGTCTTCGACCTCTTGTTTGGATTGCCCATGGATCATGGCATAAAGGTTGAAATTAAATCCCGGCAATTGTAGCCGCTGATAACAGTGGCTCACTTCGTCAAAGCCAGCGATCTCGACGCCGATTGGCTCTATTTTATCCTCCGGCACATTCCAGACGGACATGCCATTGGCTTGATATCCTGCCTTCTGATGAAAAAGTATTGCTCTGAACTTTTTTAGTTTTCCATCCTGTTTCCAGGCGCGCAACTTTTCAATGACCCATTCTTCTGAAACCTGAAGCTGTTGGGCAATTTTTTCGAACGGGTTTTCACATAAGGGCAGATCCGTTTGACACAATCGAATGAGCGCTTTTTCTTGTTCAGTAAATTGAGGAAAGCCCATTTTATTTCCCCCTATTCATTTTAAAATTTACCATGATCTTGAATTTCCGAACTGCGGGTAGCGGAAAAAGCTCCTCTATTCCGGTTTGCTGTTTCATCTGCTCCAACAGCTCATGCAACCGCTGTTTGGAACATGCGGTCAGCGTGAACCATAAATTGTAATAATGTCCACGCAGATAATTATGGGTAACGCCACTGTATCGGTTCAGTTTTTCCACCATTTTTTCCAGTTTTTCATCAGGAACCCGGGCTGCCACTAACGTGCTGAAATAACCGAGCTTATCGGAATTGAAACTGCCGCCGACTCGTCGAATTATTTTTTCTTGTTTGAGCTTGCGAATCCGCTTTAATACCTCAGGTTCCGATGTAGCGACCTGACGTGCGATATAGTCAAAAGGCCGGGATACGATTGGCACTTCCTCTTGAATGGCGTCAAGAATTTTTCTGTCGAGAATGTCCATGTATTATGTTGTCTCTGCTATTGTATGGCTCGATTTTGCTTTGGGTTGGTAAATGCAATATGGTTCCTCAGCGAGGTAGTCGCCGGTAGTTGCATAAGCGCGCGCCCGGCAGCCGCCGCAAACCGTTCGATATTCGCAATATCCACATCGCCCGTGGTAATCATCCCAGGCGCGCATCTGTTGAAAAACATCAGATCTGTCCCAAATTTTTTTAAAATCATAATTCGCCTGGCGAAGGTCACCGCATTCTGTTTCGAGAAAGCCACAAATTTGAATTTTGCCACGGTGAGAAATGAAAGCAAATGTCTGTCCGCCCATACAACCCTTGGTCATTGCGTCCAGACCGTGGGTATCGGCTGAAATTTTGCGCCCTTCTTGTTTCTCGCGCTGGCGAAAAATGCGGTAGTAGTGGGGGGCGCAGGTTGGTTTGAATTGAATCGGCGTTGTTTTCCGCTGTTCATAAATCCAATTGAGTACCTTTTCATATTCCCGGGGTGAAATTTCCTGATCTCTTAATTCTCTTCCCCGGCCGGTGGGCACCAACAAAAAAGGATTAAATCCGACCGCTCCCTTTTTACTGGCAAGTTTCAAAATCGCTTCCAATTCTCCGACATTGCTTTTGGTCACGGTCGTGTTGATTTGAAACTCCAGCCCGGCGCGAACCGCGACATCAAGGGCTTTCATTGCGTCCTCAAATGCACCTTTCACCTGACGAAAAGTGTCGTGGCTTTCAGCAGTTGCGCCGTCAATGCTGATGCTGATTCGCTTTATTCCGGAATCCACCATTTTGCCCACAGTTTCCTCGTTCATCGCCTTGCCACACGGCGACATTACCATGCGAAATCCGAGCCCATTCCCGTATTTTGAAATTTCAAACACATCCTCGCGCAATAGCGGATCACCGCCTGTTAAGATAATGATGGGACTGGCAAATCCAGCAATATTTTCCATCGTTCGAAATATTTCTTGAGTCGTTAGTTCGTTTTCGTAAGGACCGAAACGCGCGGCAGCGCGGCAATGCACGCAGTTTAATTGGCAGCTTCGGGTTATTTCCCAGGCGATCAACCGGGGTATAAATTTTTTCCGGTTCACAATTATTTAACTCCATTTTTGTTACGAAAGCAATCGCGCTGCATCTTTGGCAAAATAGCTGAGAATCAAATCAGCGCCGGCGCGTTTTATCGAAAGTAGCCATTCCATCATCACCCGCGTTTCATCGATCCACCCCATTTTTCCGGCGGCTTTGACCATTGCAAATTCACCGCTGACATTATAAGCCGCAGTTGGCAGCTGAAATTTATCCTTGACCCTCCGGATAATATCAAGATAGGGGAGAGCCGGCTTGACCATCACAATATCAGCGCCCTCTTCGATGTCCAACGCCACTTCCCGGATTGCCTCATCTCCGTTAGCCGGATCCATTTGATAGCTGCGACGATCGCCAAACTGAGGCGCTGAGTCTGCTGCATCTCGAAACGGTCCGTAAAAAGCCGAGGCAAATTTTGCAGCGTACGATAAAATTGGCGTGTTGTGAAAACCTTGCTCATCCAGCGACTGACGAATTGCGCCAATTCGTCCATCCATCATGTCCGAGGGTGCAACAACATCTGCACCGGCTTTGGCGTGCGATATCGCCATTTTACCAAGCCACTCCAGGGTTGCGTCATTATCCACCTGCTGATCCAGCACACAGCCGCAATGTCCATGACTGGTATATTCACAAAAACAGACATCGGTAATTACAACGATTTCAGGGACAGAATTTTTGATTTCCCGAACCGCTCGCTGGATAATTCCGTTCTCAGCGATCCCCTCTGATCCGCGCTCATCCTTTTGTTCCGGGATACCGAACAACATCACTGCTGGAACGCCAAGCCTTTTTAAATCCTCAACTTCCTTAACCAGTTCATCGATAGAAAAACGATAATTTCCCGGCATCGACACAATCTCATCTTTTTTTCCCGCTCCGGGTTGCACAAATAGCGGATAGATAAAATCATTTACAGACAAGCTGGTTTCTCGAACCATGTCTCTGATCGTGTTATTTAAACGCAACCTTCGCATGCGATGTGTTGGAAAGCCCATTTTTTATCTCCTCTTTTTATGTCGTTTCAAAAATCCCAATAAACACTGTCAAATATTTCAAGGTCATTTTTCTACTGATGCGACGTAACCGATCACAGGGTAATAATAAACAATTTGTTGTTTTATAGAAGGTGGAGTGCGGCGCCTTTATGCGCCGCATCCCGCTGAAGCGGGACATTAAGGGATTGCACTCCGAAATAAAAACAACTTAAATCGCTCTATTACTACCCTGTGATTAGTTATGATGCAACCGCAGGCTATCAATCTAAAAATGAACCGTTAATGTCCCGGTTCGTATTAGCGTCATGGAATTGCGATTACAGTAAAATAAGCATGGTTTGCTTTTATTCAAAACCTGCCATTTCCCCAGACTGGTTTGAAACCACACTGTCGAACCGCACCGCGGAAAATTTATCGAGCCCTATTTCTTCATCGGTTAAATAGCATGCCGGATCCGGTGCCCAGATATCGCCGGTCACTGCCTCGGCGCGTACGCGAAAATTACCACCGCAAATTTCCTTCCATTGACAGGTTGCGCAACGTCCCTTTAGATGCGGTATTTTATTTTTCAACCGACTCATCAGCGGATTTGAAAGGTCTGTCCAGATTTGGCTGAAGCTACGCTCGCGAATATTTCCAAAAGAGTAATGACGCCAGAACTGGTCTGCATGAACCTTTCCGTCCCAGCTTATACAACCGATCCCATTTCCAGAACTGTTGCCGCCATTCATTTTAAGCAGCTTCATGACCTGTTGCGCCCATTCCGGATTCTCGCGCATTAACCGTAAATAGAGATAAACTCCGTCGGCGTGATTGTCCACGGTCAACACCTCTTTAGGCTTTCCTCTGTCATGTAAATCCGCTGTCAGGTCGAAAATTTGATCGACCACCTGCCGGGTTTCCTCATGTGAAAGGTCTTCCGCTCGAAGCTTGCTACCTCTGCCGGCATAGACCAGATGGTAAAAACAGACCCGCGGAATATTTTCCTGTTCCAACAATTGAAATATTTTCGGGATGTCTTCGTAGTTGCGGCGATTGATGGTAAATCGCAAACCGACCTTGATGCCGGCTCGCTGACAATTGCGGATACCTCGAAGGGCCAGATTATAAGCGCCAGCAACTCCGCGAAACCGGTCGTTGGTCTCTCCAACGCCATCCAAACTCACCCCCACATAAGACAGGCCAACATCTTTTAAATCCTCTGCCACTGCCGACGTGATCAATGTCCCATTGGTTGAGACTACTGCCCGTATGCCCTTTTCAGTGGCATAGCGGGTTAACTCCAACAAATCCGGACGCAGCAAGGGCTCTCCTCCGGAGAACAAAATAACCGGAGATCCAAAAACAACCAGATCATCTATTAGCGCCCTGGCTTCCGCGGTTGTTAGTTCATTCTCATAAAATTGATTTTTTGATGACGAATAACAATGCACACAGCGTAAATTACAGCGGCGGCCCATGTTCCAAACGACCACCGGTTTTTTATCCTGTGAAAATTGCAGCAAGTGTGATGGCAATTTTTTCGAATTCCGTCCATAGCGCAGCGGATCTGACGCTTCTACTGTTCCACAATATAATTTTGAAATTCCGATCACGATTTACCCTCTAAATTGATGGATTGAAAATAGCTGACTATTTCATCAACCAGCGCCGGGATGGTGTATTCCTGCGCTGTGATAGTTGCATCGATTCCCAGTTGTTCTGCCGTGTTCTGGGTAATCGGACCAATGCATGCAACAACAACATCGTCCAGACAATTAAGCTGATCTTTTCCCACCATATCGACAAAATTGCTCACGGTGGATGAACTGGTAAAAGTGATTGCATCAATTTTTCTATTGTTCAACTCATGTAAAACCTTATCTTTATCTGCCGCTGCAAGAGTCGTCCGATAGGCTACAATTTCGTCCACGATCGCACCAGATTTTTCTAATTCGTCTTTTAAAAGCGAACGCGCCAGATCTGCCCGGGGTAATAAAAACCGCTGACCTTTAAGCGTCCCTTGTTTCCTAATTAAAGCCGCCAGCTCCTCAGCCACGAATTTTTCCGGGATCAAGTCGGCGCGGACGCCGATAAGCCGAAGTCGTTCGGCTGTTGCCGGACCGATCGCAGCAATTTTTGTTTTTGCCAGTTTTCGGACATCACGATCATAATGATTCAGCCGTTGCTGAAACATCTCCACCCCATTGACACTAGTAAACACAATCCAATCGTATTTTGCTATATCAGTAATCGCCCTGTCCAAAGCCTGCCAGGATTGAGGCGGTATAATTTTAATGGTGGGAAATTCAATCACTTCGGCGCCAAGCGATTCCAATTCCCGAACCAGTTCACTACTCTGGGCTCTGGCCCTGGTAATTACCACTCGTCTGCCAAATAACGGTAAATGTTCAAACCAATTCATCGCATTTCGATAGTTGACTACCTCTCCGACAACTATCAATGCTGGCGGTTTAATGTTTTCCTGCTGTACTCGCACTTCAATGTTCGCCAGCGTTCCCTGCACCGTGCGTTGCCCGGGAAGGGTACCCCAATGAATAACCGCAGCTGGTGTGGTCGGTAACTTTCCGTTTTTACATAGCCTTGCCACAATCGTTGGCAAATTTTTCACTCCCATATAAAACACCAGCGTGCCATTCATCCTGGCGATTGCCTTCCAGTTCAAACCCGATTCCGGCTTGTTCGGATCTTCATGCCCGGTAATAAACGACACTGATGTTGCCTCAGCTCGATGAGTCGCCGGAATTCCGGCGTAAGCCAAAGCCGCCGTGCCCGCAGTTACACCGGGGATTACTTCAAAACTAATATTATTTTCTTTCAACGCCAACAGCTCTTCGCCACCGCGACCAAAAATCAAAGGGTCGCCGCCCTTCAACCGAACAACCACACTCGTTGTTTTAGCTTTATCAATCAGTAGTCGATTGATCTGATCCTGTGATAATGTATGTTCGCCGCCCTTCTTGCCGACATAGATTTTTTCGGCTTCGGCTCGACATTTCGCCAATAACTTATCATTGGCTAAATAGTCATAAATCACCACATCTGCCCGGCGCAGCGCATTGACGCCTTTGACCGTAATTAAATCCGGATCACCCGGTCCCGCGCCCACCAAAATAACCTTGCCGTTAATCTTGTTGTTATTTTTCACGATAGATCTCATTCAAAATATTTTGTGCGCCCACAGCCAGTAAATGTTCGGCTAATTTTTCTCCTAAATGTTCAGGTTCGTTTTTTTCGCCCTTAATTTCATCTCGAAAAGATGGTTTTCCGTTTAAAGCTGATACGATTCCTTTTAATACAATGGATTCATTCTGCACCGTGGCTAAGGTCCCGATCGGTACTTGACAGCCCCCTTCTAACCGCTTTAAAAAAGCGCGTTCAGCACGAACACAGATTTCAGCATCTTGATCGTTCAATGGTGCGATCAATTCTGACATTGAAGCGTCCGTTTCACGAATTTCAATCCCAAGTGCGCCCTGAGCTGCCGCCGTCAGCATCAATTCCGGAGAAATAATCTCAGAAATTTCCGATTGATAGCCCAAACGAATGAGACCAGCGACGGCTAAGATCATGCCGTCATAGTCGAACTTAATCAATTTTCTCAGCCGGGTATCCACATTTCCTCGGATATCGACCAATTTTAAATCAGGGCGATGCATCAACACATTGGCGCCGCGACGCAAGCTGGAAGTCGCTATTATTGCGCCTCGCGGCAAATCAATAAATCGACGATATTTATGGGATATAAAAGCATCACGCGGATCTTCTCTTTTTAAAACAGCGCCGATTTTCAACTCTTTCGGTAACAAAGTCGGTAAATCTTTCATGCTGTGAACCGCCAGGTCAATTTCGTTATTCAGCAACGCATCTTCGATTTCCTTGGTAAACAATCCCTTGTCGCCGATTTTCGCCAGCGGCGTATCTAAAATTACATCGCCCTTTGTTTTAATAATTTTAATATCGACAGATAGATCAGCGTGTTGCTGAACAAGCAGTGATTTAACCATCTCTGATTGGGTCAATGCCAACCGACTTCCTCTGCTGCCGATTACTATTCGTCGTTTTGACATAAATCTTCTACTCCAAAAATTTTTTTAACAGTACAGCGATCACACCAATTTTCTTCGACGGAGCAGGTCTTAAGACGCGTGATGGGGTTGTGTAAAAATTTTTTCATCAGACTTCGGGAAAATTTTTCCATCTGTTCCCAGTCCTCCTGCTTGAAATACTTTTTATTGCGGCTTAATTCTTTTTTCCGTATGTCCTCGAAATAAAGATGTAGCTGCTGAATTGTATTCAGTGAAGACAAAGATTGATACCAGCTCATAAATGCGTTTTGCTCTTCATTGATTATCTTTTCTGCTCTGGGGATTTCCTTTTTTCGAACAGCCAAATTTTGATCAACAATGTTTTTTAAATCATCAATATCGTAAACATAAGTATTGTAAACCTGTTTAACCGCCGGATCGATGTTTCTCGGAACCGAAATATCAATTATTAGTAAGGGCCGGTTTTTTCGATTTTCCATGGTGCGGAGTAAAACCTCCCTGGTAATAATCGGTTTTTTAGCAGATGTCGAAGCAATTACAATATCAACCGCTGTCAGCGTCGATTCAAGCTTATCATAAGACAGCGCAACGCCTCCGGTTCGTCTTGCCAGTTGAATTGCCTTATCAAAGGTTCGATTCAGGATAAAAATATTTCGGATACCATAATTCGTTAAATGTGCCGCTGTCTGAGCAGCCATTTCTCCGGCGCCAATTAACGCCACTTTTTTTTCGGAGATGTCCAGATAGATTTTTTTTGCCAATTCAACCGCAACTGAACCAATAGAAATTGCTCCTTCTCCGAAGCGAGTTTCATTTCTTACCCGTTTCCCGGTTCGAAATGCGTGATGAAAAAGTTTGTTAATTAGCAGTCCGGTAGTTCCCGCCTCGGCGGCACATCTGTAGCCATTTTTCAATTGACCCAGAATCTGGGCTTCCCCCAGTATCATGGAATCTAACCCACCAGCCACCCGAAACAAATGTGACACCGCTGCATCATCAAATTTGTGATAAAAAATATGCCCGGGCAGATCTGTCCCAATCTCATTAACATCAGACAGAAGTTTGGGGATTTTCCCGTTAAATTGAGAGCGGTCTGTAACAACACCGTAAACTTCAGTCCGATTGCAGGTGGAAAGAACAACCGTCTCTTTCAAAATCCCGCTGCGTTGTAATTGTTGATCGACCCACTTGCATTGATCGTCATTAAAGCTCAACTTTTCGCGCAACTCGACCGGCGCGGTTTTGTGATTTACTCCGGAAACTATCAGCGCCATGATAAGTTTTCAAATAAGTTATCAGTAAATTGTTTGATCCGTTTTTCCCGTTGTTTAACGTTTTGAGGAAATGCTTTTCTCACCTCCTGTTTTTTTCGATCCACCAGGCTGATGATTCGATTAAGCCCTATCTTGTTAATAAATTGCTGTAACTGCACTCGCAGTTTTTTTGCCACATAAGGGGCTTTACCGTTGGTTGAGATGGCGATTGCCAGATCTCCGTCTCGGATAACTGATGGCACATAAAAATTGCACAGTTCTGACACATCCACCACGTTCGCTAAAATGTTTTTTTTGTTTGCTTCATCCCATATATGTTGATTCGCCGCGGCATCATCGGTAGCCGCTATCACCATGAATGCTCCTTCCAAATCGGCAGGCTGGAAAGCTCGCTGATGGTATTCAGTTTGATGATCTTTTATTAGCACGATCATCTCATGGCATAGCTTCAGACTGATCACCTTAACCGTTGCCTCTGTTTCCAACAGCGATTTCACTTTTCGGCAGGCGACAGTGCCGCCGCCGACAACAACGCATCTTTTATTTTTCAACTTGATAAATACCGGGTAAAGTCGATTCATAATTATCCTTAAGATTTGAGTCAACCGATTAAACAAAAACAATACCAAAAAAATCATTCAAATTCGTTTGTTTGTAAGTATAAAGAAATCATAGACCCGAGTGGCATGAGAAATGCGATCCGGATTGTCTGATTTTTCAAAACGGAAAAATATTTTTTCATAGTGGAAAATTAACCAACTCAACAATCCCCACCGCTGTTCACAAATATTAGACATCCAGAGTACATAAGGTCTCGGCTGGGAAAAAATTATTTAGCCGTGCTAATTATGATAAAATACCCTAAGTCTGTGTGAGGTGATAATGTGGGATTTGGCAAGCTCAAAGGGACATTGTGCCTGATAACGGCTATAAGATCGTACGAGCATAAAAAAAGCGCAGCCATGAACTGTTACTGCTGCGCTTTTAAACAAGCGTAACATTTATCCGCGCCAGCTTTTTGACCGGATAAAAGTTTCCCCAAAATTTAAATTTTCTGCCTGCTAATTTTTAGTAAAGCATTATTTGGTGAAAGATTCCCATTTTTCTTTCAAATTCGGGTCTTGAGTCGCTTCCATTAAATAGTTGCCAAACTCTTCCGCCGAAGCTCCGTTATCCCTGCCAGTGATCATAATTTTCTTTTCATACTGACCGCAAACATCCAGCGCCATTTCCAATTTATCGGCTTTATCAGCAAATCCGATATGTCTCAACATCATGGCGCCGGCGCGCACCAGGCTACTGGGGTCTGCATATTGACCGCGCCCTTCATTAATCATTCGCGGAGCGCTGCCATGAATTGCCTCGAACATCGCATAGCGTGTACCGATATTGGCAGAGCCAGCGGTTCCCACACCGCCCTGAAATTCAGCCGCTTCATCCGTTAAAATGTCGCCGTAAAGATTGGGAAGTACTATTACTCTGAACTGAGTCCGACGCTTGGGATCGACCAGTTTGGCGGTCATAATATCAATGTACCAGCCTTCCCATTGAACCTGCGGATATTCTTTTCCAATTTCCCCTGCAATTTCTAAAAACAATCCATCGGTTGTCTTTACAACATTGGCTTTGGTTACAACGGTTACTTTGTTAATGTTATTCTTTGCTGCATAATCAAAAGCCATTCTAATGATTCGCTCAGCGCCCTGTCTGGTCGCAACTGTGAAGTCAAACGCCAGGTCTTCTGTTACTTGAATTCCTTTTGAACCGAGAACATAAGCGCCTTCTGTATTTTCACGGAAGAAGATCCAATCGATTTCTTCCTTGGGAACCTTTACTGGCCTAACATTGGCAAACAAATCCAGATAGCGGCGCATGGCAACATTAGCGCTTTCAATATTGGGCCATTCGTCGCCTTTTTCCGGGGTTGTCGTCGGCGCTTTTAGAATGACATGACAGGCTTTCAACTCCTTGAGGACATTATCCGGAATCGCCTTCATATGTTTGGCTCTGTTTTCTATTGTTAACCCTTCTATGGTTCGGAATTCCACTTTGCCATTTTTCATTTCCTCCTTAAGCAGAAACTCCAAAATGCGTTGTGTTTCCTGAGAAATAATCGGTCCGATACCATCGCCCCAGCAAACTCCGATAATTATCGGTTTTAGTTTCAAATAATCAACCCTGTCTCCGGCTTGCTTCATCCGCTCCACTCGTTCGAGTTGCTCCTGTACCAGTTTAGCAAAATGATTTTTGGCTCTTTCAATAGCCTCATTGTTCATTATAACGCCTCCGTTTTAAGGTTACAGTGGGATAGTGAGTTGTTAATTTTAATATAAATCAAATTAGCTTTTATTTCAAGATTTTTTTAAATTATTTTTTACGATCTCTGTTGTTGATGGAAATAGAAACTGATGCCATCGCTTTGTTTGTAATAAAAATTCAAAATAGATGGCTTTATTTAAAAATTTTATCTTCTGTCAAATAGTCAGGTTATTAAGCGATGGCATCAGTAATCCACCCAAAACTGACGCAATACATTGCTTTCATCTTTTCCGAAGTTGGTGCAAAATTTCTTTACAAAGCAGCCGCTTATTTCTAATCAAATTTTATTGAAACTCGAAAAAGAAGCACCCGCTTCCTTCACCATTGCTTATGGCTCGGATTCTGGAGTGGGTGGCTTTTGATCGCCGACCGGCGATGTAGCCCCGTCTTTTTTTGGAGTATTAGAAGAATCCGGCGTTGATTCAGCCTCAAGAAGTATTTGGCTTCCCTCAGCGCCTTTTTCTATAAGCAACGCCGCTATCTCTTTGAATTGGTATTTATTGGTCAACGTTACCGGCGTTGATTCATTTTTTGCTTTAACATCTAAGTCCGCACCGGCTTTGATTAAAGAAATCGCAATTTCAATGTGTTTAAAATCGAGGGCATACAATAATGCCGAGAATCCAAGGACATCGGTTTGGTTAATTTGAGCTCCTGCTTCAATCAGTTGTTTCACGACCTGCAATCGTCCGTTTTGAGCGGCAAACATCAAAGCTGTTTTTCCGCCGCGGCTGCGATCATTTACTGATGCGCCCTTTTCGATTAAAAGCCGGACGAGTTCACCGTGTCCCATAAATGCGGCTTTCATCAGAGGTGTCTCTCCAACAGGTTTGCTGCTGGCGTTCACTTCAGCCCCGGCATTGATTAATATTTTAGCGGTTTCAACACAACCATTTACTCCGCATTGAAACAGAGGAAAAATATCGGTTTTATTGCGAATGTTTACATCTGCTCCTTTCTGTATCAACAATTGCAATAGTTCGGTTTGACATTTTTCTACTGCAAACATCAGCGGTGTGTCGTTGATGTTTGTAAACATGTGGATGTCCGCGCCCATTTCGATCAAATATTTTACAATTTCTGCCTGATTGTGTTGAATGGCGATCATTAGGCTGGTATAGCCAAATTTCCGTTTCGCATTGATGTCCGCACCATTTTCTACGAGCAACTTTACAATTTGCAAATGTCCCCCCTCAACAGCCGCCATCAAGGCTGTGGTGCTGTCCGGTTTCAATCCAAGGTTCAAGTTGATCTTTGCTTTGATCAGATTTTTTAATTCCTTCTCGTTCCCAGACCGGCAAAATTGATAAAGCTGGTCATGTTGCGAAGCATTCAACCCAACCATCCCCAAAATAACAATCAACAATAAAAATAATTTAATTTTAGTCGTTGCCATTTTTTCTCCAAACTGATTGCGCATATAAGTATTTTTACGACCTACCTAACGAAAGGTCGCCATAGATTTTTATCACATCACCATCCAAATCGGCTTTAAGATCTCTGTTTGGAAAATATTTGTCCAGGCGTTCCCTGACTTTTTTCATAGTAAAGCTTTCAATTTCTTTAATCACTTCGTCGGGCACTTTCTCCAGAGTGGCCAGCTGAACATCCACCACATATCCTCTGCCTAACGAAGATCCGGCTCCCAGCGAAAAACTGGCGACGATATTGAACAAACCGTCGTGCGATTTGGAACTCGTCCTTCCGCGCTGTGAGCGGGCAGGATGCAGCCGGTATTTATGACCATAGCGATCCTCCAACAAGTCATCAATCTCATCAATTAATGAATTTAACCTGGCTTCCCATTTTTCTGCGCTCGAATGTCTCATCGGCTGTTTTTGAATTGTCTGTTAGTTTGTTGTTGATTAAGTCGTTTGATAATAAAATGAAGCAATCTTAAATCTTCATCGCCCATTGTTGACAATTTTTCCATAATTCGGCGGTGCACATTCGTCTCTTTTGTGATGCCGGTTTTTTCCAACAGACCGTTTACAGCCCCACGAAGCTTTTTCATTTTAGTTTGATCACTGACGGTTGTCGTTTGTGGTGAATTATCATTGATCAGCGGAGATATCGAATATGCATAAATCATCACTGCCTGTGCCAGATTCAGCGAAGGGTATTTAGATCTCATTAAAATCGTTGACACCAGATCACATTTTCCCAACGCTTTGTTGGAGAGACCGCTGCTTTCTGCGCCAAAAACAATACCCACCTTTGATAAAATTTTTTGCTTGATTTGGATTACATTCAGCAGTTCAGCCGGATTTAAGATGCACCTTTTATATGCTCGATTGCGCGCCGTCGTTCCCACAATTATATCTAAATCCTCCAGCGCATTATCCAGTGAGGAAAACAATTCAGCATTTTCCAAAATTTCCGCTGATCCGTGGGCAACCCATTTCGCTCGCTCTCCCAGGTGATCACACGGATTTACCAACCGCAGAAATTGAAATCCCATTGTTTTTAAAGCGCGGGCGACCGCTCCCAAATTTTCAGGCAACTGCGGTTCCACTAAAATGAAATAAACTTTCATCATTTATCCGTCGGGCTTGCACTATTTAATGATATTTTAAAGTCGGTACATCCCTGGTAGCGTTCGCAGTCAATTTCTAAATAATCAATAGTCGTCGCCAAATTTTTGCTGGGGTTGCAGCGCAAACGTGCTAACTACGGCAACTATTCCGGCGACCAGAAACGTCATCACCCGGGCAGTGATCCATATTTTATCCAGTCCGCTGCTGATCCAGAAAATTGTGAATAGCATGCCCACAATTATAGTAATTAGGGCGGCTTTGCCATGAAATTTTTCCCAAAACAGGGTCAATAAAATTACAATCGAAAAGGTACCGCCAATGCCAGCCCAGACGTAACCCACCAGCGTAAAAATTAATTTCGTCGGTGAAACATAAGCAACTCCCAGCGCAACAACTGCCAACGCCGCCGTTACTATCCGGCTGTGAAATAAATTTTCAGTTTTTTCTTCTGAATTTATTTTCCGAGGCGATTTGATCAAATTTTCCGAAAGCTCTGTCGCCGATAAAATTAGCAAGGAATCCGCGGTTGAAATCATAGCAGCAATGGCGCCGGTTATCAAAATGGCTGCTATCGCCGGTGGAAAGATTTTTAAAATGACCGCCGGCATAACATACTCCTGATCTGCCAACCCATCGGGACCAAACAGGGCTATTCCAATCCAACCGAGCGATAATGCGCCAATATAGGCGATTATCGTCCATACGATTCCAATGTTTCGGGCTTGTTTTGCCTGCTGCGGATTCCTGATCGCCATAAACCGCATACTGAGCTGAGGTTGTCCCCCCAGATAACCAAAGAACCAGGAAAACCCGCCCACAATAACAATACCGGCTGCAAAACCGGAAGCTGCACCGGTCAAAGAAGTATAATCCGAACCTGCTTTTGTCAATGCCGCAAAAATACTATGCGCGAACAAAGAGGGATCTGCATGACTTGAAAGATAGATAACACCGACAATCGGCCCGATAACCAGCGTAATGATCATCATCAACGCCTGAATCACGTCGGTATAGACCACACTTCTAAAGCCGCCATAAATGGTATAGGGAACGATGATCAGCGCCGTAAGCAACATGCCGATATAAGGATCGATGTTGAACATGGTATGTAACGTTTTTCCCCCGCCTAAAAATTGGGCGCCCACATAAAAGAAAAAGAAAAAAACGATGGTTAAACTACCGACGATCCGTATCCAGTTCCCGACGTCTCCGTGGCGCCTGGCGATATAGTCGGTGAAGGTATGAATTCCGTATTTTTCCGCCTCATCCCGCAATCGCCAGGCAAGCAGTGACCACGCGGTAATGATTCCGATAACACATCCGATTGCCGTCCAAATTTCAGTCAATCCAGTGGCATAAGCAGCGCCAGGCAACCCCAAAAGCGCCCATGACGATTCTCCGGTCGCTCGTTCTGAAAGAGCAGCTACCCATCCCGGTAGATTTCTGCCTGCGATTGAATAATCAACATTACTCTTGACTTTTCTGCCCTGATACAATCCCCAGAGAATTAAACCAGATAGATAGGCAACCATCACGACTAAGAGCTGAGTTTGATGCTCCATTCTGATTCTCCGATTGTTACGGTTTTATTTGACGTTCAAAAAATATAAATTCAAGCCCAAGAAAGATTTATCATTCAGCGGCAACATGAGTTTGTTCAGGAAAAGTCAGCGTTACTATTTCCGCGTCTTGTAGTGCACGATCAATCAAAGTTTGCCAATCTCCCAGTCGTTTTTCAGCGTCATGCACCTGGTCCGGTTTTGCCCTGGTCTCCGGGTTCTCCGGAACCAGATAGCTGCAACAATCATCGAACGGTTCGATTGAGATGTCAAATGTTTCAATATTTTTTGCCAGTTGGATTATCTCTTCTTTATCCATGCCGATCAGCGGTCGTAGGATGGGCAAGTCAACCGCCTCGGAGATCGCAACAATATTTTCCAAGGTTTGAGAAGCCACCTGTCCCAGACTTTCCCCGGTTACCAGCGCCTTACAGCGATTTTTTTGGGCAATCCTTGCCGCAATCCGTAACATCATGCGCCGGTATAAAATCAATCGCAACTTGACCGGTGCATTGAGAATGATGTTTTCCTGGATCTGAATCAAAGGAACAAGAAAAATTTTAGTAACAAGTTGAAACGGGGTAAGTTTTTTTGCCAATCTGATGGCATTATGGTACGAAGCTTTATTTGTTATCGGAAAATTATGGAAATGGACAAAAAGGATACGACAGCCGCGCTTCATCATCAGGTAAGATGCGACCGGCGAATCAATCCCTGCGGATAAAAGGCTGATTACTCTACCGCTGCCGCCCACCGGCAAACCGCGACGCCCCGGGATCCGTTCAAAATAAAAAAACACCTGTTTATTATAGATTTCAATATTACAGGCCAGCTCAGGATTGGTTAAATCAACTTTCTTATTGAGGTCGGATTGGATTTTTGCGCCCACGATTCTGTTTATTTCCGGAGAAGGGAGGGGAAATTGCTTGTCTGTTCTGCGGGTTCGTACACAAAACGAATGAAAGTTAACATTTCTAATTCTGCTTAAAATTTTATCACACAAGCCCGTGATGTCCCAATCCCCCTCATAAGCGATGCAGAAATAAGCAATTCCCATCACGTTCCGGAGTCGTTTAACGATTTCATCGAGGGGAGATTCTTTGTTCAGAAAAAGCAGAAATCGACCGTAATCGATCCTTAATTGTCCCGTTGACAAATCGGCAAGGCTTTCCAAAATATTACGGCTTAATTTATCTTCAAAATATCTTCGATTACCCTTTTTAAGTCCGATTTCGCTATAATGAATGATAATGACATGCTCGCCGCGTATTGCCATGTGTTAACTTCTAATTCAATTTGAGGTATTAATAGCGGTTGTTTTTTTGATTTATGGTAACTCGAATTAATTAATGAAAAGCAACTACAGATTTTGTAGATTTCACCGAAAAAAATCTGTATCATCTGTGAAATCAGCGGTTTTATTTTTTTATGTAACTTGGTGCCCTGGAGACCTGGTGGCAGAACCATTACGATTTATGAAAAAAAGGAGTCTGCTGAAAAAACAAACTCCCTGAAATCTTATTTACCGAAGCTCACAACAACATGCGAGCTATTTCTTGAAAGCGTTTGCTTTAAAAAAATCGATTCGTTTCTTTTTGGAATTTAATTCTAATCTTTTTAAATATGACATGACCTGAAACCAGGAGAGCTTGACATTTCCATGTTTGGGTTGATTGAGCTCTCGCATAATTTTAATGCTGCCATTTTCCGGATTTTCAATAACCAATTGTTTTATTTTTTCTTCAACGCTTTTATCCTTGGGATCTTCTGTCAACATTTTATCCAGACGGTCTGAACGCTCTTTTTCGCCATCCCGATCAGTTAAATTCGATGTCACCTCAAAAGGAGCGGCTTTCGGTGAAACAGGTTTGGGTTGCGGTTGGGCTTTTGAAAGTTGCTTGTCAAAATCCATAATCGCTTCTTCAATCGTCTCAAATGCTTTCAATATGTGATGAAATTCCAACAGTTCAAACACCTCATAGACATCAGGAATCATGGCAACCAATTTCAGATCACCGCCTTTTTCACGGATACCTTTAATTTCACTGACAAAAATTCCCCAACCAGCGCTGCTGATGTAATCCACATCTTTAAGATCAATTATGATTTGATATTTTCCGGCGCTTAATAGATTTCCGAGAGAGTGTTCTAACTCTGTAGAGGTGGTCGTATCGATATAGCCACCAACCTTAATCACTGAAATATTGTTGTCAACCCCTGCTTGTTTGACAGACAATTGGATACCTTCCATTGCACTCTCCTGCTATGTATAATTAATAAAAATTAAGTAATGCTAAATATAAAGCAATTTTAATAAAAAGTCAACAGAAAAAAATCTCATGTGGTACGACATCAGTTATTGCTGGAAATAGAAACTGATGCCATCAGGAAGCCACCTAAAGCGCGTTTTGTTTCAAATTATATTGATATTTTGCTTGTTATCATTATGAAGTCATTGTTTGTGATTGCTATTAATTAATTGTTGCGCTTCCTCAATATGTTCCAAGATGTCTTTTCTCTCCGGGTTGATTTTAACCACCATTTGCCATTCTTCAATCGCTTTGTCAAAATTCCCCTGATTCGCAAAGATTACGCCAATGTTTTCATAGGAATCGGTATCTTTTGGATCTATCTGTTTAACTTTTTGATAGGTCGCTACTGCCTTGTCAATCAAATTCAGATGATAATATGCATTCCCTAATATAATATACACCTCTTTAAAATCGGGAAACAATTTGATCACCCGAGTAAACTGTTCGATTGCGCTTTGATATTCTCCAGCCTGATAAAACTTTAACCCGGAAAGCAACTCTTTGTTAGAAATTTGTTTTTGTTTGTCGCGCTTGCTTTTTGTAATGCCCAACTTTGATAGCGTTTCGCTAAATTTTTCGCCAGAGCCGTTAATATCAGTATCATGATCTGGACCGAATTGGTTTCTTGATTGCTCACTCTCAGCGAAATCTATTTCATTCTCAATTTCAGACAGCAAGTCACTAAAGGTAAAATCAATGTCCTCATCTTCTTCTGATGATGTTGTCTCTCCTTCTGAAAACGATAACGGCAGTTCAGAAGTCTCAAACAAATGTTCAAAATCGAATTCCGGATCATCTTCCAAACCAGCTAATGTTTTATCGGTTGATCCATCAACAAAACCGTTCTCTTCCTTATCTACCCCCAACTCGTTTTCAGCATCACTCGCGTCTTGTGTTAACACGTCGCGAAAGCTTGTTTGCTCTATGATAAGTTCAAAGTCTTTGACGTCGATGTCATCGTCAGATTCGTTCAATATCTCATCGATATCTACCGTGGGTTCTGAAATCGGAACCTCAAACTCATCCGCTTCGCCTGTCAGTTCCCCCTGCTTTTGATCGAAAGGACCCACTTCCGGTTCGCTATCTTTTTGCAGCTCCGCTTGATCTTTTTCTTCTGCATCATGGTTTGTATCTGTATCCGGTTGCTCCCAGATATCTCGAAAACTGATCTCCTCGTCGAATCCGGATTCTGGACCGAGTTCATTTTTTTCCAAAGCCTCAGTTTCCCAGATCGAATCTTTTTCTTTGCTGTCATTTACAGCATGATCATCGAAATCCGCAAACAAGTCATCGTCATCTTCTGTTTGTTTCGGTTTCGATTCAGTTGGTGGAAGCTGTGATTGCCGGATGTCTTTGTCTTTTGTCGATTTTTTCGATACTGTTTTACGTTTCTTATTTAACAGTTCTTCGATCGGCATCGACATCAGGCTTTCAAGGTAAAAATTGTCATCAACTTCTTCAGGCAGTGCAACTTCATGTTCTTCTGGTGTTGTTGTTGGTTGCTGTTTTCTATCTGCCTTAGTTTCCGGATAGGAAGGCGTAGTTTCAATCGGGGCAACTTCAACATCTTCAAATCTTTTGTCTAAGATAATCTTGCCATCCAAAGTCAACATTGGTGTTCCCGGAGGTTTCATTCGTCGTTTTTTTCCGGATCTGGAAACGTAGGCTTCTCGAAGCTGACGGGTGTTCAAACGACTGCGAACCAGTTCGTCATAAATACGGTTCTCGTTTATTTCAGTAAAGCTGTACTTTTCCGTATTCAGCTCCTCACTGATGCGTTTTGCGCCATATTCAGGGTGCTTTTTGATAATGTCATAAATTTTTGTCTTCTCCTCAATACTGATGTGTTTTGCCTCCACAGCAATTGTCTCATCAATTTCAAAGGCGTCAACACCTTCTTCCTCAAAAATCTTTTTATATTTATTGTAATAAGCGTAAACCGTAACTCCGCATTGTTCACAGGCATCGCGGATGTTTTTGCCCTGAAGAATTAATTTATGAGCCTTCTGGGCGCGTTTCAACTCGATCTTTTCCGGAGTGCTCTGTTCTTTGATCGTCACTAAGGTGACATCATCGTTTTGTTCAAATCCTTCGGTAAATGAATTTATCTCATTTTGGAGGTTTTCAACAAATTCTTCGGCGCTCGAATCACCATAATCGCGAATCACTTTTTGCAGCCGTTCTTCTCCGAATAATTCGCGTCTATTATTCATTGCCTCGGTAACACCATCGGTGTAAATGACCAGAACATCGTCTTCAGCCATTTGAATGGTGTCCGATTCGATGGATTTTTTAAACAAGTCCGGATCAGGAAGCGAAATTCCCACCGGGAAACCACGCGGATTAAAATAGTAGGTTTTGTTGGTTGCTTTGCGGTACAAAATCATCGGATTGTGACCCGCGCTGGCGTAATTGACCCGCCGTCTTCTCGAATCGATAATCACATAAAAAAGCGTGACAAACATTCCCTTTTTCATGTCCTTGACAACAAAATCATTAACACGCGCCAGAACCTCGGATGCCGATTTCATCGAACGCGCTTCGGTTCTTAAGGCTGTTCGGATCATGGTCATAATTAAAGAGCCGGGGACGCCCTTTCCTGAAACATCTGCTACTACAATGCCAAGAGTATCTTTATCAACCTCGATAAAGTCATAGTAATCACCGCCAACCTGTCTCGCCGCTTGATAAAAAGCGGCAATTTCATAGCCTTCCAGCTTTGGCACTTCAGCGGGAAGCAACGTGTGTTGAATGTCTTGCGCCAGTTGCATTTCTTTTTGAATACGTTCCTGTTCGGCGACATTTTTCTGTGAATCTCTGAGCGTATCGGTAATATCACTGAAAGCCTTGGCAATCTCTCCGATTTCATTGTTGGCGTCAAAGTCGATCTCGTCTTTGACGTCGCCATGTCCCAATTCTTTGATCCAATTCGATAGTTTTCGGAATGGATTGAGTATCAGATACACCAAAATGACAACACCGATATAACCCAACAGAAGCAGCAATCCGGCTAACTGCAAATCTTTTAAGCGTCGCGACCAGATTTCATCGCTGACGTAGTCTCTTTTTACCTCCAAATATACGGTTCCAACTTTTATCTTTTGAGTCGTCTCTCCTTCATATCGAACCTCACCTTCAATATCGCTGATAAAGCTGTAATTTGATTGCTGATCATCATCATAGCTAATCAACCCGGGGTGAATAATCTTATGGTCTTCCGGCAGAGAAAACTTATGGGTGACCAGTTCGGTGTCGGTGGAGCCAAGCACATCGTTGGTGGTGTCGGTAACAATTATGCGATAAATTTCCGGTCTTCCGTCTAAATATTCCGGAAGTTTATTCATGAGATAAGTCATGTTAAGGCCTTCGGTGGGGTCTCTCAAAGCTTCTTTGGCAATGATGTCACAGATTGGTCGTTCATTGATTTCCAATTCTTTCATAACGTCATTACTGTGCTTAAAAAACAAAAAGATATAACCAAACACAACAAGCGTTGACAGAATTAAAAAAGCAATAAGCGAATATCGACTTTTTACGCTGAGTCCGAGAGATGGCGTCGTAATTGGTTTAGCTTTTTTGGTAGGAACTGAAGACTTATATTTGGTCAACCGAAGCTCATTTCCTTCTTCAGTGTGACGATATTCAATATCGTCGAGAAGTTTGCGCATGATGAAAATGCCCAGCCCACCTTTTTTGCCGATTTTGACATAACGGTTCAAGTCAGGATTTTTAACCCGGGTAGGATCAAAATATTTACCCTGGTCAACCAAAACAACAGTCATGCTGTTTTTTTTGATGATGACCCGCATTTTAATCATGCCTTCCCAATCCCGATAGGCATGTTTAATAATGTTTGTCGCGGCTTCGTCGATACTTAATTTAAAAGCATTGACGATGCTATCGGAAAAACCGTTTTTACGACCGGCTTTCGTTACAAAGTTGCGCAGTTCTCCGAGGTAATCGATGTGCGCCGGAACTTTAATTTCCTCTTTAACGACAGAATTGAACACCCTGATCCCCTTAGATTTTGATCATTAAGGCTGATTTGAACTTCGATTCAGCGCTTCCAATTTTTCCCGCGCCATGTCAATGCTGTCCAAAACATATTTATTATATGGGAGTCTTTGCTGTAATTCTTCCCACACCTTCAAAGCCGCCCCGTATTTGCCCTCGCGGTAGAGACTAATTCCTTCCATAAATTTGTCTTTGGCATCTCCCTCCAGCGGTTCCTTTTTGGCGTTGCCGCGTGCTTTTGCATCAAAGAAAGCTTTTTTTACTTTTTCATTATTCGGCTCGTAGGACAACGCTTTTTCAAACGAGTCCATCGCGTTTTGATAATCTTTGACCCGATAATAGCGATAGCCCTGTTGATAGAGTTCGTCAAAATTCAACCGTTTATCATATTGGGCGACTTTTTGGTCGATCAATCGTATTTTATTGTCGTCAGGATTAAGCCTTCGAGCGCTGTCCAGTATGCGAATCGCTGCATAATAGTTACCGCCGCGCGCCAAATCATCAGCCCGATTAATCAATGACAACAATCTGCGCTCCAGATCGGCTTCTGCTTTGGCGATGTGTTCGTTGGCAATCGGATTATCCGGTGAAATCTCCAACATCT
>DSAU01000054.1 GCA_011046315.1 bacterium | reverse complement strand
TGGGCGGATTGATAAAAGTGATGCCGGTAACTGCTGTGGCGGCAGGTCTGGCTGCTTTTTCCATGTCCGGTTTTCCGCCATTATTGGGATTCATTTCAAAGGAATTGCTTTATGAGGCAAATCTCGTCATACAAAAGGCGCCTTATATAATTACAATTGCCGGTATTATTGCCAATGTGGTCAACGTAACCGTTGCTGCCAGCGTGGGAATTTGCCCGTTCATCTGCGGAAAAAATCAATCCCATCTCCCCAAAATGAAAACACCGACTGCATTATGGACAGGGCCGATGGTGTTAGCTGTTCTGGGACTGATTCTGGGCTTGTTTCCCCAATTAATCGCACTCCCGCTGATATCATCTTCAGTCTCCGCAATCAGTGCGGAAAAACATTTTATCGAACTGAAATTATGGCACGGAATCAATGTGGTATTTTTACTGAGCGTTCTCACTTTTATCCTGGGTGTGGCGCTCTATTTTGCCCGCAATTTTTTCAGACGTCATCGGGAACGGTTCAATTTAATTGCGCCGTTTACCCCGACTTCTTTATTCAAGAAAGGACTGGATGGGTTGCTCTCATTTGCCAATCTTCAAACCCGAATCCTGCAGAACGGGTATTTACGATACTATTTAATCACGATCGTGTTCAGCACAACCATCCTGATAATTATACAATTCGTTCGGTTGGGAGGACTGGAGGGCGTATTTTCAAATTTCCATGTCACCTTCTATGAAATGACACTGGTGGCGACCATGATTGGCGCCATATTTTTAGCGCTGTTAACCAAATCAAAAATCACCGCGGTTATTTCACTGGGAGTAATTGGTTTCGGTGTGGCAACGATATTTATTCTTTTCGGAGCGCCGGACCTGGCAATCACTCAATTTTTAATCGAAACATTGACAGTGATCCTGTTTCTGCTGGTTGTATATCATCTGCCAACTTTTTCAAAAATGTCGCTACGAGTTTCCAGGTTTCGGGACTTTGTCATTTCTGCATCAATCGGCGTGATAATGACTGCCCTGGTGTTATCCACTCGTCAGATTCAAATAGCAGAAAAAATTTCTACCTTTTACAATGAAAATTGTGCGGAACTGGCGCACGGACAAAACATCGTTAATGTAATCCTGGTGGATTTCAGGGCGTTTGATACCATGGGAGAAATTACAGTAATATCAATCGCCGCCATTGGTGTTTTCGCATTGTTAAAATTCAAAACCGGCATTAGAGGAAACTAAATGAAATCTTTAATATTGCGCATCGCCGCCAGAAACTTGCTTCCACTATTCTTAATTATTTCGGTTGTGGTTCTGTTAAGGGGACATAGCGCTCCGGGAGGAGGTTTTATCGGTGGTTTATTAGCCGCCGCTGGATTTATTCTATATGCCATCGGTTTTGATGTAAAAGCTGCTCGGCAAAAATTGAATTTCAACGCCGTTAACCTGATCGGCGCCGGACTTTTGTTATCGTTATTGAGCGGATTATTGTCCATATACCGCGGGGCGCCGTTTTCTACCATTGAATTTTTCACCCTGAAAATTGCTTCAAATGTAAGTTATGCCATAAGCACACCGCTTTTTTTTGACATCGGCGTCTTTTTGGTGGTTGTCGGTGTGCTATTGACTGTGGTTTTTTCGCTGATGGAGGAACAATAATGGACATCATTTTAGCCTTTCTGATCGGATTACTTTACGCTGCTGGAATTTATTCGATGTTGAGAAGAAGTTTTATCAAGCTGGTCATCGGTCTTCTTTTGCTGAGTCAAGCGACCAACTTGCTGATTTTTACGGCAGGCGGGTTAACCCGGGCTGTCGCGCCTCTTGTTCCCGACGGCGAAAAAATCCCACCAGCTCTATCGGCAGATCCGCTTCCGCAGGCGTTGATCCTCACTGCTATCGTGATTAGTTTTGGCGTACTGGCATTTATGCTGGTGTTATTGCATCGTTCTCACCAGACAATCGGGAGTGATGATCTGGATAAGATGAAAGGAACTGATGAATGAATGCGCTGATTCCGTTTCCGATATTGCTTCCTTTATTTACTGCAATCATTTTGATGCTATCGCTCCGTTGGCAGACGCTACAAAAATATATCAGTTTAGCCGGATCGATTGCGTTGTTAATCATTTCAATTTTGATTTTTGCTCAGATCGAGTCAAAGGGTATTCAGGCAGTACAAATCGGCAATTGGCCGGCTCCTTTTGGTATCACCATCGTGGCTGACCTGTTCAGCGCTATCATGATCATCGTTACAGCGATTATGGGAATCGCCATCAACATTTATTCATTTTCGAGTATCGATATAAATCGCCAGAGATTTGGCTATTATCCATTGCTCAATGGACTTCTCATGGGTGTATGCGGCGCTTTCCTGACCGGCGATGTGTTTAATCTTTATGTGTGGTTTGAAGTCATGTTGATGTCATCTTTTGTATTGATGGTGCTGGGGGGTGAAAAAGCGCAAATGGAAGGCGGTATCAAATATGTGACTATCAATTTATTTTCATCGGCAATTTATCTATCCGGATTGGGAATATTGTACGGACAAATTGGTACGCTTAACATGGCGGATTTGGCGTTTAAAATCCGGACACTACCTGATACAAATGTATTGAATATCGTAGCGATGTTGTTTATGGTGGCTTTCGGAATCAAAGCAGCCGTTTTCCCGATGTTCTTTTGGCTGCCCGCCTCCTATCACACGCCACCGGCGGCTGTATCAGCTATTTTTGCCGGTTTGCTCACCAAGGTCGGCGTCTATGCCATGATCCGCAGTTTCAGCCTGTTTTTTGTAGTCGACGTCGACTTTACCCGAATTTTAATATTATGGATTGCCGGGCTGAGCATGCTCAGCGGCGTGCTTGCGGCTGCAACGCAATATGAATTTCGCAGGCTATTATCCTTTCACATCATCAGCCAGATCGGTTACATGATTATGGGACTGGGGCTTTCATCCAAACTGGCAATCGCCGGATCTATTTTTCACATCATCCACAATATTTTCGCCAAAACCAATTTGTTTCTGATCGCCGGAGTGGTTCACCGTTTGAAAGGGACGTACGATCTAAAGAAACTCGGCGGCTTCTATAAAAATTATCCCATCTTGGCATTGCTGTTTGTCATCCCCGCGTTTTCACTTGCTGGGATTCCACCTTTATCCGGATTCTGGGCAAAATTCATATTGATCAAAGCCGGTTTGGAACTGCAGCAATATGTTATCGTTATCGTAGCGTTGATCGTTAGCATTCTAACGCTCTATTCTATGACAAAAATTTGGGCAGAACTATTCTTAAAAGCCGAACCTTCCACCGGCGACAACAAGCCGCTGCTAAAGCCGGAACTTTCATTGTTAGTGCCCGTTGTTTTACTGGCAGGTTTGACTGTTATCATCGGTATTTGGACCGAGCCCTTTTTTAACATTCTCATGCGTGCAGCAGAACAACTGATTAATCCTGCTGAATATATTCATGCTGTTTTAGGAGTTCAATTATGATTAAAAGTATTTTCAGAGCATTTTTAAAAATCCCGGTATTTATCCGCTTTATTGGTTTCTACATCAAAGAGGTTATCAAAGCCAACCTGGTTGTCGCCCATGATATTTTAACTCCCAAACACCACATGAAGCCCGGTGTAATTGCCATACCTTTGGACGCTAAAACCGACATGGAGCTTTTGTCTTTGAATAACCTAATTACCATGACGCCGGGAACGCTCAGCCTTGATGTTTCCACTGATCGCAAAGTGATATATATACATGCAATGTACGTTGAAGATCCTGCGAAACTGCGACTACAGATAAAAAAAGGATTAGAGTCTAAAATAATGGAGCTTTACCGATGATTACTAAAATAACAACACCAGTCGAAGTAGCCGCTATTATTTCGTTGCTGCTAATATTTATGGCGCTGGTTCTGACATTTATCCGGATGATCCTCGGACCCAGTTTGCCGGATAAAATAGTTGCCCTGGACTTGATTGCCATGCTCGTAGTGGGCATTATTATCAGTTATGTCGCCTTGAGCAAACAAATTGTTTACCTGAATGCGATAGTTTTGTTAGCACTCATTGCATTTCTGGGAACTGTCGCTTTCGCACGATATTTGGAAAAGAGGATACTATGATTATCGAATGGATCACTGCGGTTCTGTTGGTACTGGGCGCATTTTTTATGTTTTTGGCGGGACTGGGCATATTGCGCTTTCCCGATGTTTTCACCAGAATGCACGCTGCAACCAAAGCATCATCCTTTGGCGCCGGATTAATGCTCATTGCGACGATAGCATATTTTCAACAATTTTTCATCCTGATCGAATCGCTTTTGGTGATTATCTTTATCTTTTTTACTGCTCCGGTAGCATCTCACATGCTCGGCAGAGCTGCATACTTGTTGAGGGTTCCAATATGGAGCGGCACGATCATCGACCAGTTGCAGGAAAAATATAACTTACACACCCATCAGCTTGCCAGTGAAAAAAAGACAATCAATATGGAAATAAGCGCGAAAGATCTGAAGGTAAAAATAATCAAAAAACAAAAAAAATGATCTATTCAGAGCAAAACTTCAGTTGGTTCAATAACATAAAAATCATTTTCACTCTCAGTCTGCCCGGACGGCTAATAACCATCTGTCCCAAACTTTGGAGTAAATTCACAATGTTTAAAATCTATACCCCAGAGAAAAGTAAACCAAATTCTGATAAGTGCGTTCGCCCACAACGCTCTTGCTTCCCCGGCTAATAATCAGCTCCAACGGTCCCACCGGCGACAGCAACTTCACACCGACGCCAGCACCATATAGGTTATGAAAATGAAACACCCCCTGATAGGTGCGATGTTCAATGTTGAAAGCCGTATTTGCAATCAATTTAAAAAACACATCTTTTTTGTATTCATAGCGATAATCAAAACGCACAATCACCATTTTTGAAGCGATTACCTGATCATACTCCATACCCACGAAAAATTCAGGACGGCTTCGCCTGACAAATTTATAAACTGGCAAATCTTTTGATCCTTCTCCATAAAAACCATAAAAACGAATCGTATTTTTTTGGTGATAGGTTCTGAATAATTCCAATGACGTTTCAATACGCGAGTAATGCACTTCAGATTTTAGCCGTTTCAAATTGATCTCTCCGTCGGCACACAGCCGAAAGCCATTGCGCGGAAGCAACACATCATCAATCAAATCAAGGTCCATTTTAATGCGCAGCCGGTGCAATTCATCTTTCCAACTGGCAAATAAATCCGGATCCGGCAGCGCCACCTCCGGCTTGATATTCATGTATTCTTGTTGATATTGAAGTTCAGCATTGAATGCCTTGCTAATGAGAAATCCCAGTCCGACACCAAATTCACTGGATCGATCTTTATAGGTAGCGATTTTGGACCCATCACCGTCAAAAATGTTGGTGGAAATGTCTTTATAGCCGATGTACATAAAGGGATAAACCGGCAAATTAAGCGCGCGCGAGGGATAAGAGATGCGGCCTGTGAACCTGTTCAATCCCGCAAATTGGAATTCGTTCTCCCAGCGGATTCCCGGAATTAAGAGATTAGTCGCCTGTCCGCTGACCACCGCCACCAATTTATGCAAGTCATCATAGCGCAACCCGACGCGCAGCCGCCGGATTGGCAGCTCTTTGACGACAACATGTAAATTTACCAGATTTTCACCCACGGCTTCAATATAATACTCCAGAAACTCAAAATATCCCAGCCCATAAATTTCCATAATTTGTTCATTTAACGCTTCGATACTGAGCAGGTCACCGGGTTTTAAACCTATCAATCGATAGATAAAAGAAAATGGTAAATTGATATTTCCAAAAATTTCAATTCGATTGATCTGCGGATTTTGAATTTCCTTCAGACGAATTAAGACCCGTACAAAGTTATCACTGTATGGCACAACTTCATAATCAATTCCTTCAAAGTAACCGGTTGCCCTCAAGTCTGCAATTCCCTGTCTCAAACTGTCCAACTGAAAAAAGCCCCCGATCGAAAGTTTGAGCCGATCAAAAATATATTTAAAAGAGACGTTCCGATTTCCCATCACCTGAACATCATAAACTCGGATGGAGTCTTTTTTAAAAAAATCATCCGAACTGTCTTTTAAAAAAAATAGATGATGTTTGTGTTTCAACGCGATCAAATCCTCCAGAGCATCTTGCGCTGCCTGGTCGCCACGGCGAATGAGCTCTTTGATCTTTTCTCTGTCAAAATCTGCTGGTGTAAAACCACGTACATCGGGACGAATTACAATATCAGCAATTTTTAAATTCCGACGCTTCTTTTCCAGCCCTAACAAGCCGATTGTCTGATTCAAAACATCGATGCCGGTATTTAGCTCTGAACGCTCTCGCAGCGGGCTTTCAACATCCACCGCGATAATTACATCCGCGCCCATATCCCTGACCACATCAATGGGCAGATTATTGATCAGTCCGCCATCTACCAGCAGCGAATCGCCCCACTCCACCGGGCTGAAAACCGTCGGAATTGCCATCGTCGAACGCAGCGCTTTTGGCAATGGTCCCTTATTAATGACAACCTCATTGCCAGTTACCAGATCCACCGCTATGCAACGAAAAGGTATCGGCAGTCGATCAAAATCATCGACTTTCTGAAAAGGATAGGTCAAGCTGGTGAACAGCAGCAACACCTTCTGCCCAAAAATCAATCCGCTCGGCGGCACCGGTTTAAGTCCTTTAAAATAAAACTCAAGTTGATATCTTCCCTGATCTTTCTTTTGAAAAAAAGGCAGCATCACCCGCGGCGGCACATCGGTGAAAATTTCTTCCCAGTCGCTACGATTCGCCAATCTCTCCAAATCTATACCCCGGTAGCCGATTGCATATAATCCGCCTGCAATCCCGCCCATGCTCGTCCCGGCAATGTAATCGATGGGGATGTGCAGCGAATCGAGCATTTTGATGATTCCGATATGCGCGAATCCCTTGGCGCCGCCGCCCGATAATGCCAATCCAATGCGAGGGCGGTTCAACTCTTCAATGGCATCGTTGGCAAAAAGCGAATGCACAAACACTTCAACAAAAATAATTATCACCCAAATCAGCATTTTTAATTGGTACATTTCTGTTACCCTTGACGTTAATCCGTTGCCTCTATTTTTTATTTCAACTTGCATGCGACCTTTATGGAATATCACGACTGACATCGATGATTGGTTTCATAAATCCTGGCGATCCAACGCCCCGGATAAAAATAAAAAAGTTCATTCTTTTAATTCTAAATGCATCAGTTCTGATAAAAAAAAGGCTCTGATGGTGAACCGATCAGAGCCTTTCAATGCGAACAGATCATTGTTATTATTTGTCGTTTTCCTGAGCTTCAACCACTGAAATCGCTGTCATATTTACAATATCATTGACTTCACAACCACGTTGCAGCACATGAACCGATTTTTGCAACCCCATCAGAATTGGACCGATGGCTTCAGCGCCGCCGATTCTCATCAGTAACTTATACGCAATATTTCCTGACGCCAGATCCGGAAAGATCAGTACATTGGCGCCGCTTTTCAATGTGGAGAAGGGATAATCATTTTGAATAATCTCCGGCACAACCGCGGTATCAGCCTGCATCTCGCCATCGATCATCAAACCTGGATCCTTTTCTTTCACAATTTGGGTCGCACGCTTGACCTTTAAAGAAGTTTCATGTTCCACACTGCCAAAATTTGAGAAAGACAACATGGCAATTCTGGGTTCGATATCAAAACGCCTGGCAGTTTTGGCGGTCAGAATGGCGATATCGGCAAGTTCGTGTGCTGTTGGCTCAATGTTTACCGTTGTATCTGCGCAGCAAATGATTTTATTTTTAAACAACAACATGTACATGCCAGCAACTTTGCAGACATCGTCCCGCTTTTTGATAACCTGCAATGCCGGCCGAATCGTGTCGGGATAATGCATCGTCAAACCGGCGATTACGCAATCAGCGTCTCCCATGTGAACCATCATCGGAGCAAAATAGCGCTTTTGCAAAATAAGCTTTCTTGAATCGTACATGGTTTCACCTTTTCGCTGCCGCATCCTGTAAAACTCGCTGCAATACGCCTCATAATTTGGCGATGACTCCGGATCAACAATTTCAATATCGTTCAACTCCAGAGCTAATTCCTTTATCCGCGCTCGGATAATATCCTCTTTTCCCAACAAAATCGGCTTGGCGATTTTTTCCTGAAGAATAATATTGGTGGCGCGCAATATTTTATCCTGGTCCCCTTCCGGAAAAACCACCCGTTTGGGTTGGCGAATCGCCTTGTTTATAACAATCCTCATCATTTCTTGAGATCGACCGAGTCGCGCTTCCAGTTGTTCTTTGTATTTTTCCAGATCAATTTGAGTTTTGGCGACACCGGTGTCCATTGCTGCTTTGGCAACTGCCGGCGCCTCCCACAACAGCACTCGCGGATCGAACGGTTTCGGAATAATGTATTCTTTTCCAAACACCAATCTCTCAACGCCGTAAGCTTTGCAAACCGAATCCGGCACATCCTCCTTGGTCAAATTTGCCAGCGCATGAGAAGCCGCAATTTTCATCTCATCGTTGATTGCTATGGCACGAACGTCGAGAGCGCCACGAAAAATGAACGGGAACCCCAACACATTATTGACCTGATTCGGATAATCAGAGCGGCCCGTTGCCATAATCACATCGGGTCGGGCAGCCTCTGCTGCATCATAAGTAATTTCCGGATCAGGGTTTGCCATGGCAAAAATTACGGGATCCTTTGCCATTGAACGAACCATATCCTGAGTGACACAATCTTTAACCGACACGCCGCAAAATACGTCAGCGCCTTTCATGGCATCCTCAAGGGTACGCATTCTGGTTTCCACAGCATATTTTTCTTTATAGGGATTCATTCCTTGTGTCCGTCCTTGGTAAATGACGCCCTTGGAATCGCACATGATGATATTTTCTCTTTTGACACCCAGTAGCACGTAAAGATTAGCGCAGGCAATACCCGCGGCGCCGGCGCCATTGACGACAACCACGGCTTCATCAATTTTCTTATTCACCAGTTCCAGAGCATTTACCAATGCTGCGCCCGAGATAATGGCGGTGCCGTGCTGATCATCATGAAAAATGGGAATGTTGCTGGTCTTCTTCAACGATTCCTCAATATAAAAACATTCCGGCGCTTTGATGTCTTCTAAATTAACACCACCAAAAGTGGGCTCCATTAATTGGACAGCTTTGATTACTTCATCCGGATCTTCGGTATTTAATTCAATATCAAATACATCAATATCCGCGAATCGTTTAAAAAGAACTCCCTTGCCCTCCATAACCGGTTTGCCGGCGAGCGCGCCAATATTGCCCAGCCCCAGCACAGCAGTTCCATTGGAAACAACTGCCACCAGATTGCCTTTTGCAGTGTAATTATAAGCTTGTTCCGGATCTTTTTCAATCAACAGGCAGGGCTCTGCAACACCCGGCGTATAAGCCATGGAAAGATCCCGCTGAGTGGCGCAAGGTTTGGTCGGATTGACTTCCACTTTTCCTTTTCTGCCCCGGCTATGATATTCTAACGCCTCTAATTTAAAATCCATAGGTTTCGCGAAAAATAATTTTCGCTGAGCTCACCTCCTTCAGATGATAGATGAATGTTTCGGTCTGTTCTGTAAGTTATATTATTTTGGTAGAAAATGAATTGTTGAAATATACTCAAAACTTACCACAGTGTCAAGATATATTTATATTTTTCATTCTTTATCCTCAATTTTCTCACCCTAATTATCGGAACTTTGCTATCAGTTTCCATAAATAAATTATTTATCCCATACCTGATTTTATTACCCAAAAGCTGGAAAATCTTAAAACAGCACTTCGATGATATCAAAAAATTGAAAAAAGCAGCCGCGCTCAATGTTCAACTCTATCTTTTATTCTCATTGCTGTTCAGTTTCGCTATCGGTTTGATTGTTATTTTTTAATCTCTACTACATTTACTTGACATTTTTCAATAAAGTTATTATATTCAGGGCAACTTTTCACAATCAATTTAGCTACCAATAGTTAAACGACCATGTAGTGTTAACATTGGAGGTTTAGCATGAAGCGACAGTTTTTTATCTCACTGTTAATTTTTATTCTTTCTATTAATTTTGCTTTTTCTCAAAGTATCCATCCAATAACGGTTGAAGATCTATTTTCATTGGGACGACTCTCTGATCTACAACTATCTTCTGATGGAAAATGGATCAGCTACACAGTTAAATTTTATGATATGGAAACCAACAAGAACAACAGTGACATCTGGTTGGTTTCACACGACGGAGAAAAAATAATTCAACTAACTGATAACCCCGCTGCAGACTACGGAGCCAAATGGCATCCTTTTGATCAAAAGATCGCGTTTGTATCAACCAGATCCGGAACGCCTCAAATTTATCTGACCTCAGTAGCGGAAAATAATCCAAAACAATTAACTAATATTTCTACCGGTGCAAACGGCATTGTCTGGTCTCCGGATGGAAAATACATTGCTTTTTCATCCGAAGTTTACCCGGACCTGAAAACAGATAAAGAAAACCAATTACGCAATCAAAAAAAAGAAGAAGCATTAGTTAAAGGCAAAATCATTGACCGACTTTTTTACCGGCATTGGAATCGCTGGACCGATGAAAAGCGAAGCCATGTATTTGTAGTTCGCAGCGATAGTGGAGAAGCCTGGGACGTAACTCCAGGTGATTTTGATTCTCCCCCGCTCGATCTGGGCAGCGGACATGATTATTGCTTTTCACCGGACAGCCGCGAAATCGCGTTCGTTCGTAATGAAGACCCGGTCGTGGCAATCTCCACCAATAACGATATTTTTGTGACACCGGTACATGGCGGTGAAATTCAAAAAATTACCGATAACCCGGCTAATGATAATCAACCGGTTTACTCGCCGGATGGGAAATATTTAGCTTACCGCGCCATGAAGCAAGCTGGCTTTGAAGCAGATCAATACAATCTGATTTTATACGATCGAGATTTGGGAACACGAAAAATTTTGACCGAAGATTTTGACCGGGACGTCGGCTCTTTTCAATTTTCTCCTGATGGAAAATCAATTTTTTTTACATCAGAAGATCAGGCAAGAAATTGTATCTACCGAATACCAGTTAAGGGTGGAAAAGTTGAAAAGATAATTTCTGATCATTACATTAGAGATTTTTCTATCTCACCCGACCAAAAATTTCTATATTTTTCCCGGGAGTCCATTAACGCGCCAACAGAAATCTATCGCTCTCGAATCAACGGCACCGATGTTGTCCAACTCAGTCACATAAATGAATCTATTATGGATCGCCTCGAAATGAATCCGGCCGAGGATTTTTGGTTTACCAGTTTTGATGGTCAAAAAATTCATGGATTATTGGTAAAACCGCCGCAGTTTGATAAAGATAAAAAATATCCGATGATCTATTTGATTCATGGTGGACCTCAGGGAATGTGGCCTGACAACTTTCATTACCGCTGGAATGCGCAAATGTTTGCTGCGCCAGGTTATGTGGTGGCAATGGTAAATTTTAGAGGTAGCAAAGGTTACGGACAAGAATTTTGCAATGCAGTCAGCAAAAACTGGGGTGGCGGTCCGTATCAGGATTTAATGGTGGGAGTGGATTTTCTGATTGCCAACTATCCTTATATTGACGGTGAGAAATTGGCAGCGGCGGGCGCCTCTTACGGTGGCTTTATGATCAATTGGATCTGTGGCAGGGAACATCCGTTCAAAGCACTGGTATCCCACAACGGGGTTTATGATCAACGCTCGATGTACGGCGCGACTGAGGAGCTCTGGTTTCCGGAATGGGAATTCGGCGGGACGGTGTACGAAAAGCCTGAGCTTTACGAAAAATGGTCGCCGTCTAACTACGCAAAAAACTTTTCCACTCCCACTTTGGTGATTCACAGTGAAAACGATTTCCGCGTTCCGGTGACTCAGGGATTTCAGATGTTCACTGCGCTGCAACGCAACGGCGCACCATCAAAATTGCTATATTTTCCCGATGAGGATCATTTTGTCCGTAAACCACAAAATGCACGCCTGTGGTGGAAAACAGTGCATGAATGGATCGCAGAGTGGATTGCAAAATAACTTTTATCACCAAAGCCTAAAAACTGTTTTCAGTTAAATTGGCGAGGAACTTGGAAATGGTATCTCGTTCACAAAAAATTCGACTTGGTATCTTTTTGAGCATTACTCTTTTCTTGCTTATTGCTTCCATTGCTGTAATCAGCGGAAGCCGTTTGTTCAAAAAGAAAGCCACCTATTACATTCGCTATCAGGATGTTTCACTGTCAGGACTGGAAGTAGGATCATCGGTGAAATATCGCGGAATTCGCATCGGCAGAATTGAGGATATTTTCATTGATAAAGACGACATTACCTCGATCATTGTGGAAATCACCATTGATCCCAAAGTCCCGATCAAAGAGGATACCGAAGCGGTAATAACATTAATCGGGATAACCGGTTTAAAAATGATCGAGCTTCAGGGTGGCACCAACGAAGCGACAGACTTGCCTCCAGGCGAGTTCATCCGAACCGGCTTTTCAATGGTGGAAACTATTACTGGGAAAGCCGAGGTTATTGCTCAAAAACTCGAGATTATTTTAAACAACCTTTCCTCATTTACCGAGCCGATGCGACGCGACCAATTTTTTCGGCTCATAGACAACACCAGCCAAACACTTGAAAGCTTCAGCACATTATTGGATACCAATCAAATCCATTTCAATCAAATTGTCCGCAATTTGGAAAGATTCACCCTGCATCTGGATACATTAGCGCTGAGCTCGAGTCTGGCATTGAATGATATTAGGAAAATCACCCAATCCGAGCAGTTGAGCAACACCGTGAACAACCTTGAAAAAGTGTCCGCTGATTTGGCGGAAGTGGATCTGTCCGAAGTTATTCATAAAATGTCGCTGGCGCTCGACCAGACCAACCGCACCTTTACTCACCTCGATTTGACTTTGATGAAGAGCCGTTACGACATCATCAGCTCGACCGAAATATTGCGCGAGAGCCTTGAGTATTTCAATGAATTTACCCGGCTGATCAGTGAAAACCCATCACTGTTATTACGCAGTTCACCCCAGGAAGAAATACGGGAGCGATAGCCATGCGATTTATATTAAAATCAAAAGTTCGACTGAGTTTGCTGTTTTTCTTGATTTCGCTAAATTATTTTTCATGCACAACCCGATCCATTCAACGGGAATATTATTTGCTCGATTACCGTCCAATTTTGCGGGACAGTACGCTGACAGTTCAACAACCGTTTCCATATAAAGTACATGTTCAAACCATGAAAATTCCGCGCACCTTTGATCGGGTGGGCATCGTGGTCCGATATTCAACCCATCAATTGGATTACTACCGATATAAACTCTGGGCGATTCGTCCGCAAATTATCATTAGCGACCTGATTGCTCGTCACATATCAAATTATCAAATTTTTCAATCCTGTCAGCGTGAATTTCTCGACGAACGCCCCGATTATGAGATTATCGGCGTTATTGATGCGATAGAGATATTCGACAGCCAGGCATATACCGCAGCTCATCTCGCCATGAAGCTTTACTTACGCTCTCATGACGGCTATGATATTTTGATGAGCCATGAATTTGACCGTGAAGAGCAAATGCCGGTGTTTCGCATGGAGCTGTTCGCAAAAAAAATCAGTGACATTGTTCGCGAAGAAGTTGATGGTTTTATCAAAAAATTAATTCCCTTTTTTGAAAAGCAACAACAATCGGCCGCAGACCAGCAGATGTAATGTAAATCGATAAAAATTTTCATTGAATCACTATAAAACTGAATTCACAATGATAAAAAAGACCATTTTCACTGTTGCTGTATTTTTGTTTTTCGTTAACTCGATTATAGCTCAACAAGCGGGACAATATAGCTGGATCGCGTCCCCGCCTCAATACCAGCTTGATGAAGAAGGATTAGATGACGTTAAAGGGCTGGGCCGTGTATTTTTACCAGCGATGACCAATCCTGATTTTGAACCGGTTTACACAGTAATGCAAGCGGACACGATCGTTAAAGTCCAAAAAATGGGAAAGAGCGTTTTTCTCCGTCCCGGTAAATATACCATCATCTACGGTTCGGGCGCGCTGGGACAAATGATGCGAAAATCAATCGATATTTTAGCCGAAGAAACCCGCATCATCGAGCCGGACTGGAGCGGTCTGACCATTCGCATTATCGACGAAACACGAAACTGGCTCAAAGAACCGTATGAGCTCTATCGACTTCCCGATGGCGAACCTATGGGTATTGGTTATGGCGCCGATGAACAACTGGGTGAATATCTGCAGACCTGGATATTATCCCCTGGTTTGTACAAAATGGTTAAACTGGGCGAACATTTCAACACCTACACCAATTTTTCTACTGTAAGACTGCTTCCCCAGGAACTGACACAGTACACCATCGTGTTGGACAGCGATACCCGTAATTTTATCGGGGCTGGAATTTTGGGATCGGAGATCAAACGAGCTGAGACATCGAAATGGTCAACTTATGGCGCATTTTACGGCAGTTTTACTCTGAACCGGGCCAACGATGTTACTGCAAAACAGGAACAAACCACCATGGCTTTCGTGGCACAATTGGATTACAATATCAAATATAGCTCATCCCGCCACTTCTTTCTTTCGCGTGGACAAATTGAAGAAGGCTGGAATATGCAGCGCAAACAGAGCAGCTTTCGAAGTTACCTCGACAATATCCGATTTAAAAATACCTATATCTTCTATTTTCTCTCAGGAATCGGTCTCTATGGCAGGTTTTTCGCGGAGACAAATCTGTTTCAGACCGTTCATTATTACGACAGCCCCAGAAACGTACATTTATTTGACAAAACCGGACAACCAAAACAGCAACTTTATAAAGTGCGTAAAGTTATTCTCGCGCCAAGCTTCTCTCCGCTTGAACTTAAAGAAGGCTTTGGTATTAACATCTCATTAATCAGATCGTTGCGGGCAAACTTCAACATCCGTGGCGGCATGGGGTTCCGTCAAAATATCAATCGGGGGCTGTTTACCAGTCAAACAGAAGATGACACCACATTTTATGAAAGACCCTCGGCTTATTTGCGCGGACCAGAAGCGTCAATCGTGGGTAACTATCGAATATTCCGCAATATTATGATTTCATCAGAACTTGATATGCTTATCCCCAGCAATCAGCAAAACGAACTGGTTTATGATTGGGAAATGATTCTGAATTATCGTTTGTCAAAAAATATTTCGCTCGATTATACATTACGCATCAAACGTGACTTATCAATTGCCAATTACGTGCAGCGCGAACAAATTTTATTATTAAGGTATTCATACATTCTATTCTGACCACAATTATGCCGTCTTTTAAAATTAATGAAAATATTTTATTTATTTCCGGAGACCTCAAAACCGATTCCATTAAATCGGCTTACACAGAGTTTTTACGAATTCATCAGCGTATTCCGGCTGAGCCGATTATATTGGATCTTTCGGAAATCACCAGTATTGACAGCGCTGGCGTAGCGTTCCTTGATGAAATCAAGCTAATCACCGGCAAAGCTATTCATTTCATCAACATTCCGGATCAGATTCAGCAAGCCCTGGATGTTTTTTCCACCGCTGGCTATACTGAAAAAGATGATAGTCTCGAAAAAACTGGTTTTTTCGAGACGCTGGGCGAAAAGACTTTTGATCTGTTCGGAAAGCTTCATGAAATTTTGTTGCTCATCACTGATATTTTTTATTGGAGCTTTGCCGGTCTATTTCAAAAAGGAGGTCAACGAAAAGGCAGCTTTACCCAACAAAGCCTCTTAATCGGAGTTTCCGCTTTTTGGATCGTAGCTCTCATTTCTTTTTTAATCGGCTTTATTTTAGCATTACAATCCGCTGCTCAACTGCGGCAATTTGGCGCTAACATCTTTGTCGCAGATCTCATCGGCATTGCTATGTTTAAGGAGATGGGACCAATCATGACCGCCATTGTCGTGGCGGGCCGCAGTGGGTCCGCAATTTCATCTGAAATTGCGACAATGGTTGTTACCGAAGAAATGGACGCGCTGAAAACAATGGCGCTCAATCCGGTTCGCTTTGTGATGACACCAAAATTTCATGCCATTACCGTTACCATGCCATTGCTGACCATTATGGCCGATTTGATCGGTATCTTTGGCGGATTGGTCATCGGCGTTACCTATTTGCAGCTCAGCGCTGCTGCTTTTATTAATGAATTATTATCAGTGGTGATTTTAAAAGATATGCTCACCGGTCTGGTGAAAAGTGTTGTTTTTGCCTGGATCATCGTTATTGTGGGCTGCTATTGTGGACTCAAAGTTAAAGGCGGAGCTGAAGGGGTCGGAAAAGCCACCACAGCCTCGGTGGTCGCCTCCATCTTTTTAGTGATCGTCGCCGACTCGATTTTAGGATTAATCTTTTACTTTGACGCACCGCTTTATTGAAACACTTTTTGATCAATTTTTTTAAACTGAATTTACTATCAAACCGACCACAATGCAGGTGGTTTAGCTGGTAATTGGTTTGGTTCAACGGAGTTAAAGCTCGATGGACAGGATTATTGAAATCAGCAACCTGACCGCCCAATATGATGGCGAAACCATCCTGGAGGATATCAGCATTGATATTTACCGCAATGACATCACCGTCATTCTGGGAAAGAGCGGTTGCGGTAAAACCACCCTGCTGAAAAACATTCTCCGGCTATATCAGCCTTCTCAAGGCAAGATCAAAGTCTTCGGACAGGATATTACCGGCATGGAAGAGTCCGATTTTGACCAAATTTTGGTTAAAATCGGCGTGCTTTTTCAAAACGGCGCCCTGCTCAACTCAATCAAGGTTTGGGAAAATGTAGCGATTCCACTGGAGCAACATACGGACCTGCCAGACTCCATCATAAAGCGGCTGGTCCAGAAAAAGCTGGAGATGGTAGAACTGCCGTTCGCCTCGAACCTCTACCCGGCTCAATTATCCGGTGGTATGCGAAAACGGGCAGCGCTGGCGCGCGCTATTGCCATGGATCCATTGCTGCTATTTGGTGATGAACCAAGCGCCGGACTTGATCCGGTCACCTCGCTGGCGCTGGACAATTTGTTACTTAAATTACGGGAATTTTTGAACATGACGCTGGTCATCGTGACCCACGAACTTTCCAGTATCAGGCGGATTGCCGACCGAATAATATTTTTAGACAAAGGCAAAGTCATATTTCAAGGCAAACTAAAAGAGGGTGAAAACTCCGACAAGCCTGAGGTTCAACAGTTTTTTAATCCCACAGGTCGCCGCTGATTTACCAGTTTGATGCAAAGTTACCAACAATCAAAAATAGCTTCCTCTTTTTCGCCGGTCAGAAAATAAAGCTGCAATTTCAGATATAAAAAATTTTCACGATTTTATTTTCTGTGCTTGCATTTTTCAATTATTTTTCTAAATTACCAATGCGAATGACCGGCTAAAATTAGTTAGTTTAACTTCATTAATATCAACGAACGTCTGCCATGGTTGCGCTCGCCAGGATGGCGGCTCTGCAACCGTGAATTTCGGTAAAAGCAATTCATTATCGAACTCAACCAATTATTTCGCTGATAAATCGATAAAATTTGTGAGGTAAACCAATGACAGATCAAAAATTGGTAGCAGTGGTCATGGGCAGCTCGTCGGATCAGGCAATCATGACAGAATGTACCCGCCATCTGGAATATTTCGGAATTCGCCATCAACAATTTATCATGTCCGCTCACCGGACACCGCAAATGACGGCTGAATTTGCCAGCAATGCCGAGCAGCAGGGATTTCAAGTTATTATAGCAGCAGCGGGAATGGCAGCCCATCTCCCCGGTGTGATCGCTGCCCATACATCATTGCCAGTAATCGGCGTACCATTGGCAGCTTCTGCGCTTAACGGCGTCGATGCGTTATACTCCATTGTTCAAATGCCATCCGGAGTGCCGGTGGCTGCCTGCGCTATCGGCAAAGCCGGCGCCATTAACGCAGCTGTGTTAGCCGCTGAAATCCTGGGACTCCAAGATGAACAAATCAAACAGAAACTTGTCGAATTTAAAAACGCAGGCAGCAAATTGTCCAACTAAACACGAATCAGTTTTTTGGCTCGTTATAAGGAGAACAGAACATGCGTAAATTTTTTAAATTTGATGACTATGGCACAAATTACCGGCGGGAGACCATCGCCGGCTTGACTACCTTCCTCACCATGTCCTACATTATCGTAGTCAATCCTGGAATTCTGGAAGCAGCCGGGATTCCCAAAGGGCCCTCAACCGTCGCGACCATTATTGCGGCTGTGGTTGGATCACTGATTATGGCGTTTTATGCTAAACGTCCGTTTGCCATCGCGCCCTACATGGGCGAAAATGCGTTTATCGCATTCACTGTGGTGCTAAGCCTGGGTGCGAGCTGGCAAGCCGGTATTACTGCTGTTTTAATCGGCGGCGTGGTGTTTGTTCTGATTACGCTGTTTGGTATCAGAGCCTGGTTTGCCCGAGCCATTCCTCATAATCTCAAATTCGCGTTTGTAGTTGGTATCGGGCTATTTTTGACCTTTATCGGTCTGATCGAAACCGGGCTGGTAGTTAAACCCACCGGAAGTGTAGTGCCGGTCGGAATCGGGAAAATCACCTCTCCGCAGGTTTTGCTGGCATTGTTCGGTTTTATGTTGATGTCAGCTCTGATGATCCGCAAAATCAAAGGCGCCATCATGATCGGCATCCTGCTGACAGCAGTGTTGGCTTATGTGCTCAAAGCTATCGGCTTGCAGTTGCCCGATGTAAATTTGCCCCAAAGCGTGGTATCGATACCGCCTTCATTGGCGCCGATAGCTTTTCAATTCGATTTTGCGACAGTGTTTACCATCGGATTTTTGCCGGTTTTGCTGACGATATTTTTAATGGATTTTGTTGATACCATCGGCACTTTAATCGGAGTCAGCGCCCGCGCCGGTTTTCTGGATCAGGATGGGAATCTACCAGAGATCGAAAAACCAATGCTGGCTGATGCCATCGCAACGGTCGTCGGCGCTTGTTGCGGAACCACCACCACCGGCACTTATATTGAATCCGCCGCCGGTATTGAAGAAGGGGGACGAACCGGTTTTACCACGCTGGTCACGGCGACACTATTTTTATTAGCGCTATTTTTTACCCCGATTGTAACCGCCATACCCAAATGCGCTTACGGTCCGGCGCTGATTATTGTGGGCATTCTAATGATTGATTCAATCAAAAACATTGACTTTTCCGATTTGACCGAATTGATACCGGCGTTCTTTACCATCATCTTCATGAGCTTTACTTATAATCTCGGGATCGGGATTACCGCCGGTTTTGTTTCATATCCGATTATCAAAACCATTAGCGGAAGAGCCAAAGAAGTCGAAATCGGCGCCTGGATCCTTGGCGCGATCTCGCTTATTTTTTACATTTTTTATCCTTATCACCAATAATAAAATCGCCAAAGTGAAACGGGGTGAAAATTTATCGCTGCTGAGCTGAAAGGTTTGGAAACAATTTCTATCAAATAAAGTTAAAAATTATTTAATCCTCAAAAGGGCTGAATGACCTGAACTAAACAGGACAGCCAGAGGATCGATTTAGTGAATCTTTCAGGGCAAGCTTACGCATCATTTTCCAACCATGCCTGCGAGCAATGTGAAAAACCGAAACATCAATTAGAGTGCTTCGATTTTTAATTTAGATGCAAAACGACAGAAAAATGAGTTGACGGAGAATTATGAAAATAGGGGTTATTGGGACATTTATCAACGATCAGGTTACTTTGGCTAATGGCGAGGAATACACCGGCTTTGGCGGCATCTACTATACCGTTTCTACGCTGGCAAGCTTATTAACAACCGAAGATAGAATCTATCCAGTCTGCTTTTTAGGCGAAGATATATTTGATGAAGTTATCGACAATTTATCCGGTTATAAAAACATTGATTTTTCTTATATCCGTAAAGTCCCTCAACCAAATCCCAGGGTGCGGCTGATTTACCAGGATAATGAGATGCGGGACGAATTTATTTCAAACCTGGTTCCATTACTGGAACCCGAACATTTACAAGTGGAAGTAATGATGGATGCCTGGCTGGTCAATTTTATCAGCGGTTTTGAAATGGCCCTGGATACATACAACCAGTTTTGCCATCAACAACGCGGACTGATCTCAATTGATTATCACACACTGGCATTGGGGATGGACCCTGACGGAAAAAGATTTTACCGACGGCTAAAAGACTGGCGTGAATGGATTGCCGGCGCTGACATCCTTCAGATGAACCAAGCCGAAGCTGTTTCGCTGATGGGCAAAACAGACCCATCGGAAGCTGAGCTGATTAATTTTGGAAAACAGATTATCAATCCCAAAACCACTATTTTTAACATCACGCTCGGTTCAAAAGGATCGTTATTATTTTTCCAGCAGAACGACAAAATAAACCATCTACAAATTCAGCCCTATCCGATTGATAATGTAGTCGAAGTTACCGGAAGCGGCGACGCTTTTTTATCCGGTTTTTTGGTACATTACTTACAAAATCGGGATCCGATAGCTGCCACTCATAACGCTAATTTTGTGGCGGGGATGCAGTGTACTATCAAAGGGACCAAACAATTCTACAAATTGCAATCGATTTTAAAACCGACAAAATAAATGGGGTGACTTCATGGCAAACATCATAATTACCGGTGTAAACGGATTGTTGGGACAAAAATTATTACGGCAGGCGACAGCACATCATACAGTGCTTGGTGTGGATATTCATGAAAAAACCTTTGTTAAAAAGGTCAAATTTGAATATCAGCGATTGGATATTACCGAGCGCCACGCGACCCGGGATACTGTGTTGAATTTCTATCCTGAATTTATTGTCAATACTGCAGCCATGACCGATGTTGACGCATGTGAAGAACAAAGAGAGCAATGCTGGAAAGTAAATGTGCAAGCGCTTGAAAACCTGATCTATGCTGCGCGCAAAATAGGCTCAAAAATTATTCACCTTTCAACCGATTATGTTTTTGACGGGAAAAATGGCCCCTACTCTGAAAACGACATCTGTTCACCGCTGGGTTATTACGGAAAATCAAAACTTGCCAGCGAAAATGTGCTCAAAGCATCAGACGTCGAACATGCCATCGTTCGCACCATGGTATTGTACGGAAGCGGCATCGCGGTACGTCCCAATTTTGTAACCTGGCTGATTGCTGCGCTCCAGCAAAAACGGCAAGTTAATATCGTGACTGATCAAATCGGCAATCCGACACTGGCAGATGAGCTTGCCGCTGCAATACTGAAGATCATTCAGGTGGAAAAAATGGATATTTTTCATGTTTCAGGAAGTGAAATAGTTGACCGCTACCATTTCGCACTGAAAATTGCTGAGGTATTTGACCTGGATTCCAATTTAATCAAACCGATCCAGACACAGCAGTTGAAACAAATAGCGCCACGTCCGCTAAAATCTGGTTTTATTATCGACAAAGCGATTCGAGAATTGGATTGTGAACTTTCCGATGCAGAGCAGGGGTTGAAAAAAATTAAAAAACAACTTAAGAAGTTATGGTAATATCAGATTAAATAATAGGAAAGAAATTTTGCCATGAAATCGATCATCATTATTCCCACCTACAATGAATCCCAAAATATTAAACAGCTCATCGAACGGTTATTATTTCTTGGAATCAAGGACTTGCACATTCTGGTCGTTGATGACAACTCACCCGATGGGACAGCCGATATTGTCGAAAAGTTATCACAAAAAGAGTCTAATATTTATTTGATAAGACGACCTGGCAAAGCCGGGTTGGGAACTGCGTACGTAGCAGGATTTAAATTTGCACTGAATAACGGCTACGACTATATTTTTGAAATGGACGCCGACCTTTCCCACAATCCTGATGAAATTCCCAATTTTCTAAAAAAGATCGAACAGTGTGACCTGGTCATCGGTTCGCGATATGCCACCGGCGTTAATGTGATCAATTGGCCGCTGACCCGGCTGATTTTAAGCGTCGGCGCTAACAAATACACCAAGATAATCACCGGCATGCCGATTAAAGACAGTACCGGCGGTTTCAAATGCTTTCGCCGCCAGGTACTGGAAGCAATCGACTTTGAGAACATCAGCTCGGGCGGATATTCCTTTCAGATCGAGATGAATTTCAAAGCCTGGAAAAAAGGCTTTCGCATTTGTGAAATTCCCATCATCTTCACCGACCGTGAAGCCGGCAGTTCCAAAATGTCGAAGCGGATTATTTGGGAAGCGGTATGGCTGGTGTGGAAGTTGAAAATTAAGAGCTTGTTGGGAATAATTTAAATTACTGTATCGAAATTATTCAATTGCGGCAAGTTGGTGGATTTTTTTAACCACCTGCACCGGATCATGATATTGTTTAACCCAGTCTCGCCCCAATATTCCTTTGATGGAGCGCAGATCCGGATTTTCGATCAGATAAACCAGCCGCGATATCAAACTATTTTCATCAACGACCATAAACGGATTGTCAGGATAAATTTCATCAAAACCAGGAGCTAAACAAGATAACGTCGGAATTCCCATCGCCAGCGCTTCCAACCCATTGATTCCATAACCAAGCTCTCCGATCTGATCGATGAAAATATGACATTGAGATTTGCGAACGAGCGCCTGTTGATAGGATAAATTTTCGATTAAAACCAATTGCACTGGATAAGTTTCAGCTAATTTTCGGACCAGCGGAATAATAATGTGACTGCCTTTGGCTGCGCGGTTGGTGGGAGCATGACCGATGTAAATTGTTCCATCATCCGCTGGATTGGCGCGTTGGAAGCGGGATGCATCAAACGGGAACAAAACATGGTGTATCTGAGGATGTAATTGCAAATGATCGAACTCCACAGTCACATTTAAATCACTGATCAGATCAATCTGTGGAATCACGCCGCGGACGCGAAGATCGCTGCCCGTATAGCAGCAGATTATCTTTTTTCCCGCCTGCTTGAGCTGAACAATGTCCCTGCCGTTTCGATAAAAACCAACGCCTCCGTCCAATTGCACAACATCAAATTCATGAATTTTTAGCCCACGAAACAACCGGTCCACCCGCCGTTTCCAGATAATTTCACGAAGATAAATCAGACTTTTTTCCATTCGATTTGGACGCCATTGAGGAGGGAGCTGAGTTGTTTTTTGAGTTTGATTGGTGACTGATATTCTGGATTTTCCGCCGATCAATTTTTTTATCAACCAAAATCCAATAAAATCAACAAACGGCAGGTTCAGACAAATATCTTCCTCGTATCCTCGCGGATTACGGACAAACGTCACCAGTCGACTTTCATGATTCAACTCGCGTTCGGCGTTAACGAATGCGATGGGGACGCCGGCGACATTGACGGGAGCGATGTGCAAAATCTTCATGATCAATAAAAATTGTATTTTCGGAACAATCGATAAACATTGAAAATTACGGTTCAATCAAAATATTTTAACCAGGTATCACGAAAGATACCCTGCGCGCCAAAGCTTTCTTTAAATCTGCCCAAACCCCAATTAGGCTCCATGTCCACTGTAAAAATACCAAAATCCAGATGTCCGAATTGGTTTTGTATTGCCCAGCGAATTATTTCAAAAAAAAGATAATTGACGCCGCGATATTGCTGGTGCTGTTCGTTATGGCTGATATAAAAAGCCAGCGCCACCCGTGGGTTGCATTCAAAAACAACCACACCTGCAATCATTTCTTGATCCAAATAGGCAGCGAAAAGTTTGATGCGATCCGGAAAAATAGTTTTAATTCGTCTGAGCTCATCAACCGTGTGGGTTGGTTGGACGTTATGGCGCATTTTTAGATTTTGTTTGAGAATTTGATAAAAATTATCATAATCCTCGCTTTGGCGAACCCTGACACCGAGCTTAATTGCCCGGCGCACTGCCCGTCGCGATTCCGAAGAAAAAGTCATCAATACGTCCGATACTGGAAAAGTCAGCGGGATCACGCTGGAAATTTCGCGTTTGCGATAGCCAAAACCATTCTTCACCAGTGCGAAGTCGATGTAGTGGCTCGGTCGGAGATAATAAATAATTGGCGGCGGCGTCAGTTCGATTCCGCCAAAATTATTTTCAACTGCAAATTCACAAACCGCTTCAACGATCCGAAAGGCATCCCGGATACTGAGATTATATTTGGTAACCAAGCCGCCGTAAGAAGCGCCGCGATGAGAGGTCAGAATCCGTCGCTGCGCCTCATATCGAACCGTCGCCGGGAAAAGCGCTATCAGCTTGTCATTCTTTTTCAGAACCAGCGAATGATCTTCAAATCTATCGGCTGGGTGATAATTTAAAAACTTGCGGGTGTGGAAAATAGTGCCGTTATTCGCCTGCCAGACAAAATCATCCCAACGATCGTGAAATTCGTCCTGGTAGTTTTCAACTTCAATTCTTTCCATTAGCGAGCCATCAATTTTGCCATAATTGCTTTTTGTGCGTGCAGTCGATTTTCTGCTTCATCGAACACAATCGAATTCACACTTTCGATGACGCTGTCGGTAATCTCCTCTCCCCGGTGCGCCGGCAGGCAGTGCATCACATAAGTGTCTTTTCTGGCGGATTTCATCAAATGATCATTTACTTGAAATTTTTTGAAGGCTGCTTTTCGCTGTTCAGCCTCGGACTCCTGTCCCATGCTTGCCCAGACATCGGTATAAATCACATCCGCATCCTTGACCGCCTGATGGGGATCGCGAAATATTTGGATTTCGCTAATGGCGGCGTCGGTTGCCCGCTTCATGACACCAGCATCAGGATCATAGCCTTCGGGAATAGCCAGCGCCAGCTTCATCGGATAACGCGAAGCAAAATTCAACCAGGAATTAGCCAGATTATTGCCGTCACCAATGAAAGCCAGTTTCATGTTTTCCAAACTTTTGCGATGTTCCAAAATCGTCAAAACATCTGCCATCACCTGGCACGGATGCAGCAGATCGGTCAATCCATTGATCACCGGAACCGTTGCATATTCCGCCATCTCAATAATATCCTGATGTCCGAATAAACGCGCCATGATGCCATCGTTATAACGCGATAACACTCGGCCAATATCTTTCACCGCCTCCCTGGTACCGACGCCAATATCTGCCGGCGCCAAATAGAGCGCATGGCCGCC
>DSAU01000202.1 GCA_011046315.1 bacterium | reverse complement strand
CCTGGGGCAGTGCTATGGGATGAAGCAGGATTATCCCAAAATGAAAGCCGCTCTTGACTCGGCTGAATTCTACATGTCAACTCTGAATAATAACCTGCACCAATTTAACGAAGCGATTGAATACCTTAAAGATGAATTCTGGTGTTATTCATTCAATCAGGGTGTAACAAATTTCGAAAACAACCAATTTGACGAGGCCGGAATTGATTTTAACAACTGCATTATCATCGATGAAAAACGCGCCGAAGCTTACATCAACCTGGGCTTGGTGGCGGAATGTGTCAACAACGTTGATTCAGCAATTGTCCACTATCAAACTGCGTTTGTGCTTGATAAAGAAAATTTGGATTTGATGTTTTACGTAGCCGAATTATTTAATAACCAAAATCAGTTTGAAAAAACCATTCAAACTATGGACAGCGTCTTATCGGTTTTTCCTGATCATATCGATGCCATTATTCAACAGGCAATTGCTTTCGATTATCTCGGTGATATAACCCGGGCAATTAAACTTTATCAAAAAGCCCTGTCAATGAACCCAGATGATTCAGATTTGATATTCAACCTGGGACGTCTCTATTTTCAACAAGGCGATTATCTTGAAGCGATCAAACAGCTTGAAAAAGTTGCAAAAAACAACGTTGACGATGACGAAGCAATAGTTTTATTAGGCGAGTGCTACTTCAGTTTGGGTCAAGATATTATCATTTATCTGCAAGAAAACGTTGAGCTTGACTCCACAACGCTTTCAGTTGAGGAGATTGATGCGTTCAAAATCCAGGCAACGGCATATTTTAAAACCGCAATCCATTATTTAAAACAAGCCGTAAATAAAAACGCTGGCAATCCTGATGTGTTAAATTTGTTAGCCATGGCTTATGCGAATATTGGATTTACTGACAAAGCCGAAGCAATTTTCCAAAACGAAACTCCAACCTCAACTCCCAACAAAAAATAAAAATTAACGCCCATAGCTTATTTAGAATCTGTCCACTTTTACTATTTTAATAATACAATAATTTCATTGAATTAACACTACGTTTTAACGCGGTTCCTTTTAAAACTGTTGAAGCGGTTCGGAATGTTTTTTAATCATTCTTCTTGAATAAATGCTTAAAAACAAGCAGCGCGATAATTCGGGTTTAAAAATTTATAAAACCAGCGCAATTCCCAATCAGCAACAGCATTACAACCAAAACAATTTCCTTTTTATATTACAGCTTTTCCATCACCTGTCTTTTAAATATTTTTTTCAACTATTCAATATAACCGGTTTCCTTTAATTTTCGATGAAGATGTTGGTGACCTTCTTCAGCCTGGAACGTGCGGAAGGTCCGAAAATTAAGAAAAATTTTTTGATTCTCTTTCCAATTATCCTGAAAAACATTTCGTTTATATTCGATTAATTTGAGCTCCATACCATTGACAAGGCAGTCAATTTCGTAGTGATTTCCGCGATAATGAATACGCTTTATTATTGCTAACAGGTCTCTGGTGTTATCACCTTTTTTCTTAATTATCACATCTTCAGGTCTGACCAACAAAACAATGTCACCATTCTTCAATTCTTTTTTTGCTGGAAGCTTGAGTTCCAAATTTGCGCCTTTTACAAATATTTGACCGTTTTTTACAACCGCATCCACAACATTCACCTGTCCGATAAAACTAGCTACAAATTTGCTGTTCGGATGCTCATAAACTTGTTTGGCATTTCCGATCTGAGCTACTCTACCTTTACTGATAACCACAATTTTATCTGAAATTTCAATGGCTTCATTCTGATCATGGGTCACAAATATACTGGTAATGTTTAATTTTTGGTGAAATTCTCTCAGCCATTGAGACAAATTCTCTCTGACTTTAGCGTCAAGCGCACCGAATGGTTCATCCAGCAATAAGACTTTAGTCTCCGTTGCCAGCGCACGCGCCAGTGCCACTCGTTGCCGTTGCCCGCCTGAGAGTTGATCCGGATAATGTCTTTCATACCCTTGCAATTTGACTAAGTTAATTAATTTTTCGACTTTCGACTTGATTTCTGCTTTTGACTTTTTTTGAATTTCTATACCAAAAGCAATATTTTTTTCCACATTCATGTGTTTGAACAGGGCGTAGTGTTGAAACACAAAGCCGAGTTTTCGCTTCTGCGGAGCGAGTGTGGTCACGTTTTTGCCAGTTAAAAATATTTCCCCACTGTCCGGCGTCTCCAGTCCGGCAATAATTCTCAAGATTGTGCTCTTACCACAACCGCTGGGACCAAGCAAAGCCACTAGTTCACCCTCTTTTACCTCGAAACTGACATTGTCTACTGCGATAAAATCACCAAATCTTTTGCAAATATTTTTAATAATTATTCCCATGATTAACCCACCTCTTTTCGTCGATAAACACACTGCATCGTCGTTAAAATAATAAATGATATTAATGCCAATACAACGGCTGCTGAAAAAGCGCCGGCGTAATTAAAATCAGTAAATTCCTGATGAATATGAAGGGTTGCGGTCTGGGTTTTATTGATAATACTACCGCTGACCACCAGCACAGCGCCAAACTCACCAATGGAACGGGCAATGGTTAAAGTCACCCCATAAGCCAGTCCCCATTTGATCGAAGGCATAGTAACTTTCCAGAAAGTCTGCCATTTGGAAGCGCCCAAAATATAGGCAGCTTCTTCCTGATGGAGTCCGAATTCCTTTAACACCGGAATAACCTCCCTGGCGACAAACGGAAGGGTGACGAACAATGTCGCGACCAACATCCCGGGAAAGGCATAGACAATTTTCAATTGGCGCGCCTCAAACCAATTGCCAATCCAACCATTAGGACCGAATAAAATAATGAACATAAAACCAGCAACCACCGGTGAAACCGCAAACGGCAAATCGACCAGCCCCTCGAATAATAGCTTCCCGCGAAAATGATCTTTAACCAGTACCACCGCTAATACAATCCCAAAAATTGTGTTCACAATTATCGTGCCCAGTGTAATCCAGAATGTCAGCATAAAAGCGTGCCTCGAAGCCGAATCTGATAATGATGAAACAAATATCTGCCATCCGCTTTTAAAAGTTTCTCTGATGATACCTAAAACCGGCAGCATAGTCAGCACAACAAACCAGCTCAACACAAGCCCAATTAAAACATACTTTCCAATCCCATTAGATTGGCGAACCAGTTGAATTTTATCATTGCTTTTTTTCATGTCTCCGGCTCCAGATTTGCAAAAGATTTAAAAAAACTAAAACAAAAAATGAACAAAACAGCAGCACAACAGATAGTCCAAGCGCTCCTTGCTGATTATAACTTTCCAGTTCACCGTAAATATAAACCGACGCCACCTGGGTTTTGAATGGAATATTTCCGGCGACAATGGCGATGCTACCAAATTCTCCCATAGCTCGGCTGAAAGATAACGCAGCGCCGGTCAGAATCGCCGGCAGTAACGTCGGTACAGTTACTCTCAGAAAAGTCATCGGGCTGGATGCGCCCAAAGTTTTGGCCGCTTCCTCCATGTCCGGATCCATTTCCATTAAGACCGGCTGAACTGTCCGTACCACAAACGGAAAAGTAACATACAATATCGCTAATATGATACCGGGTTTGGCAAACATAATTTCGATACCACGTTTACCAAGAAAAGCTCCGACGACGCTGTTCGGACCATATAAACTAACCAGCATGATTCCGGTAACCACTGTGGGAATCGCGAACGGCAGGTCAATCAAAGAATTGATTATATTTTTAAGCGGAAAATTATAGCGCACCATCACCCAGGCGGTGGCGGTTCCGCTAATAACATTAATGACAACCATAATCAGCGCTGTAAAAAAAGTCAATCGCAATGCATATAATGCTTGCGGTGAAAAAATATTCTGCCAAAGTGAATGAACACCGCCCTGAAAAGCTTCGAAAATTAGCGCAATAATGGGAAAAATAATTAGTATTCCGATATAAAAAAATGTCAAACTTCGTAAGATCAACTTTTCTTTTTTTACAGCGAGATATTTCCCCAGATTATTCATGTGCCAGCTCTTTCATGATCTGAGACCAAATACCGGTCGTTCCGTAAATATATTGGTGCACAGCTTCCCACCCACCTACATAACCAATATCAAACAGATGATCTGGCAGAGGGTATTGTTCTTCAAATTCCTGTTCCACTTCAACATCCACAGCGCGGAACCCATATTTTGAAAAAACGCGCTGCACTTCTTTGGTAAAAACAAATTTAACAAACGCTTCCGCCACCTCTCGATTATTGTGTTTTTCCACATTTTTATCAATAATGGCAATCGGATTTTCGATCAAAATGGTGGCGTCCGGGATAATGTACGGGAAATCCCTGCCCTGCATTTGTCTTAAAATAATTTCATTCTCATAAGTGGCTATGGCGTCACCAACACCGTTTTCGAATGTCGTCACCGAGGCCCGCCCGGATTTGTCCATCACTTTTACATTTCGCTGGATGGATTTGAGCAGTTGTTTGGCATAGTTGGGATCCGGTGAACCGGTAATCAATTCGCTATATTTCAAACCGGCTCCATAAATCGCATTTACGAACCACATGGCTCCGCCGGAGGTTTTGGGGCTGGGATAGAGCACACTAACACCAGGCTTTGCCAAATCTTCCCAGCTCTTAATGTTTTTTGGATTTCCCGGTCTGACACCAATGACAACAATTGAACGCGTCACGAAACCCTTATACTCATTTGCTTTCCAGTCATGGGTGATTAACCCGGCTTGGTTCAATCTATCAACATCCTTTTCCAATGAAAGCGCTGCGATGTCTGCTTCAAACCCTGCTAAAATCGCTCGCGACTGGGCGCCGGAAGCGATATAAGATTCATTGAAATTAACAACCTGTCCGGTTTTCTCAAACCAATATTTTTGGAATGCAGGAATGATCTCTTTTTGATAAACCTCCTTGGGAACCGTGTAAGCGCCCAGCGTCAAAGTGATGCCGTGTTGCGTCTCATGTTTTCCACAACTCATCAACAATAATCCGATCGATAATATCAAAAAAAATACCAAGGCTTGTTTCATAGTGTCCTCCCGTTTCATGATGATTTTGACTACTTTCAGATTGATTGTTCAATCAGCGTGCCAATCTCGTGTTAGTCTTTTAACTCATATAAAAACAATACGCTTAAAATTTTTACTTGCGATTGAAGTAAAATATCCGTATTATTTAAAAGTTTAATTCCAGCATATATAACGGACTATCAAATAACACGGTGTAATATGGGAAAATACAACAGAATATTATTGGACGTTTTTCGAGAAGCGTGTCGTCACATTAAAATCACCGAATCAATGCCGAATATTTCAAAAATAGTTCAACAACTGCTGCCAGTTTCACAAATACTCATTCGTAGCCTAAACAGAAGCAATTTACAGATTACAACAATTGCCGCCGGCTTCCATGAGTCAACCGTACAATCCATCTATTATTCAAAAAAATGTACTCAAAACGATGCTGATCGACTGATTGTCTGGTGTCAAAAAGGTCAAATTTTGCATCGTGATCGAAGTAATTTAGCAAGCGATCTGTTCGATATTATTCTTACGGAAAATATCTGGAAGCAGACGGAGGTTTTACTATGCCCGTTAAAACAGCAATCCGAACTTTTTCCCTTTCTTATTTTTTTAGCTCGTTCAAAAGCAAAATTCACCCTCCGTCATAGAGAGATAGCGAAAATTTTGATCGAACCAATTTCACTTGCTATTGAAAACGACTGCCATGTCCGTGAAATAGTCCGGTTGCGGGAAGCCGCTGAAGCGGATAAAAAGACATTGCTCACGAAATTGAGTCGTAACAAAATCGACGACACTATTGTCGGCGCTGAAAAAGGTTTGGCAAAAGTCATGGAACGAGTTAGGCTGGTGGCGAGATCGGATGTTCCGGTGATTATTTTTGGCGAGACCGGTACCGGCAAAGAGGTCATCGCCCGCGCCATCCACAACAGTTCAACGCGCGCAGCCGGTCCGTTTATTCGGGTCAATTGCGGTGCGATACCACCCGAATTAATTGACTCCCAACTTTTCGGACACGAACGCGGCGCCTTTACCGGCGCTGTGGAATCCCGTAAAGGCTGGTTTGAGCGGGCTGATGGTGGTACGTTGTTGTTGGATGAAGTCGCAGAACTTCCGCTGCCAGCGCAGGTGCGTTTTCTGCGCATCCTTCAGGACGGCTGGCTGGAGCGAGTCGGCGGAAAACATCCCATCAAAGTAGATGTCAGGATCGTATTAGCGACTCATCGTGATTTGGCAACCATGGTGGCAAAGGGCAAATTTCGTGAAGATTTATGGTACCGTATCGCTACATTTCCTGTTTTTTTACCGCCGTTGCGCGATCGAATTGAAGATTTGAAAGAGCTGGCTGAACATTTTGCCCGTCGTTCCGCCATTCGTTTCGGGCTCCCCACATTGCTACCAACTGACGATGATCTTAAAATATTGGCGGCTTATTCCTGGCCCGGTAATATTCGAGAATTGGGAGCAGTCATCGATCGCGCCGCTTTACTCGGAAATGGAAAACGCCTCGAAATAAAAAAGTCATTGGGATGGAACGAAAGCTATGAACAACACCAAAACTCAATTAGTACCAATGGCTCACAACAAAATTTTTCCGGAAAAATATCATCTCTGGATGACGCGGTAAAAAAACATATCAGCCAGGCTTTAGCGCTGACCACCGGTCGTATTGAAGGAAACCGAGGCGCTGCCGAGCTGCTGAAAATTAATCCGCACACCCTCAGGGCGCGGATGCGAAAATTGGGGATCAAATGGACGGACTACAGAAAATAATGAATCATTCAGGGCGATCAGCACGAGAGGTGGTTGCTTCTCGAAAAAAAATTGACACCGCTCTGTTGGTGATAAATCAAAACCCTCCCAAAAATCAGTTTTCGGGAGGGTTTTGATTTTCAAATGCAAATTCAGATGGTTATCGGATGAACATCATTTTCCGGCTCTGAGTGAAATTGCGGCTCTCAATTCGGCAGAAATAGACGCCACTGCTCAAATTGCCAACTGCTGATTGTGCGTTCCATATTATCTGATGGTAACCGGCTTGAACCTCCTGATCAAGAAGCGCCGCGACTTCCTCTCCGCGAACGTTAAATATTTTCAACCGGACATGCGAAGCTTCGGGCAGTTGAAAGCGCAACCTGGTTTCCGGATTGAACGGATTTGGATAATTGGGCAACAGAGCAAAATCAGCCGGTAAATCAGGTCGGTCTGCAGCAGCCACCGTGGTGGGTAATCCCAAATTTAAATTCACTTTTTCAGTGGTGCTATTGCTATAGACTGTGATCAATTTCTGGGTAAAACCCATGGGTTCATGGATGCTGAAGGTACTATCCCCATTGACATCCATAAACGCAGCGACAATATATTTGCCCGATGCCAAGCCTGAGATTTGATAATCACCCGATCCTGCAATGGATAATTTCATAAACGGCGTTCTGGAAATACCGAGACAAAAGACGAACACTTCGCCATTCAGTCCATGAGGCGAAAGGATGGTTCCGGCGATGGAGCTGGTTGAACTATCTTCCAGGGTAAAATTAATATCATTCACTGTGTCCCGGTCCACATAGACGAAATCACCCAGATAAAAACCGAACGGGCTATCCATCACCAATTGGATGATCTCATCAAATTCAGAAGGAAGTCCCTGGCCAAAATCGGGAATTAATCCCAGTACCGTATAAATACCCGGCGCCAATCCGGGAATCATGTAGGGATAGGGACCCGGTCCAAACTTGGGGACAGCCTGCGGCATGATCGGTGTCGCTGCCAGACCGGCAGCCGCCGCTAAAATTAGCCCTTGTTTCGTCCCATAATAGCTAATTTCTCCGGTGATGGCGCCGGAACCGACATCAGTCAGATACAAATCCATGCCTGAGGTTTCTTCACCCCAACTGACCTCAACCTTTTCGAGATAGGTTTCGGAAAACGGCTCGCCAAGACTGAAGCTGCCGTTGCTATCCGCATCGACATAAGCGAACAAATAATAGGATCCGGCAGCAAGATGAGGAATTTGGTAACTGCCGGTCTGATCGTCAGCCAGGACATCCTGAATCGGCGTCAGCGAAAGTCCGCCGCTAATCACATGAATGTCGCCAGCTTTGGGACCGTCGTAATAGACGTTTCCGGAGATCGAGCCGGTGTACATATCAGGCTCAAAAAGGATGATGTCACCGTTTTCGAAACTGCCACCATCCTCCAGCTTAACGCTTTTGTTAAAAGCGCCCATCGGTTCGCCCGGGTCGGGCAATTGATTTTGGTTCACATCCATATAAGCGACAACGATGTAATCGCCGCCGAACAACCCTTCCAGGATATAGCTGTCGGCTTCTCCCCAGGTGAAGTGAGTCGATGTAAAAGGGGTCCGGGTCAATCCAAGGGCATAAATATGAACTTCGCCGGTTTGAACGCCGGTATAACTGACATTGCCGCTAATCGTTCCGGTTCCGGTGGGGAGCTGTTTGATTTCAAAATCGATGCCGTAAATTTCCGCAGAATCCACAACCGTTATCGGCGCCGGAAAAATGCCCATCGGTTCATCCATCCCCGGAAAACCATTGCCGTTCGCATCCAGAAACGCGCCGATGAAATATGTCCCATCCGCCAAATCGCTAATCTCGTAACTACCGGCGGAAGCCAGCGTATCCAGTCGCAGCGGCTGATCAAAGTCCGGCGGAATCGCCAGTATTGCGATGATCACCGGTCCTGTTTTTTCACCCTGATAGTCGATAAAACCGCTGATCTTTCCACCAATGGCGAACAGCAGCGGCGGAATCGCTGCCAGCAGCGACAGCAATCCAATCATGATGATTGTTTTTTTCATTTCTTTTCTCCATTTAAGATTGATGATTAAAATTTATAATTGAACAAAGTATCACTTTAGTTACTGTTGGAATACTGATGCCATCGCTTGATGATCTGATTATTTGAGAGATGATAAGATTTTTAAATAGAGCCGCCTCTATTGCTAATATTGTTACAAATAAAGCGATGGCATCAGTCAAAGTCTCCACCTATGAGTGAGATAATACTGAACAAGCTTTAAAAGTATTGATTATCGCAATCCAACTCAATCCACCCGATCTGGCTTAACTTGCTGATATGATGATCGATAAGATACCAGGGTTTAAAAATAATGATTCATTTGATGTGAAGCGTCACAGCAAAATGAATTTTACAGTATTTATTCACCAAGTGGCTGCTTCGATTTTGTAAATTAACAGCCAACGAAAAATGCAGCCAATCGTAACTGTTCGATCTCACATTCGGATTCGCATCGAATCAATCGAGTCAATTCGTTTTTTCCAAATCCAACTCAACCACTGTCGATCCCCAACCACCGGATTCAGGACGGGAGTCTCTGAAATTTAGCACCTGCGAATGATCCTTGAGAAATTGATGAACGATCCATTTCATTTTGCTTTTTCCCTTGCCATGGATGATGCGAACGGTTGGGATTTGTAATTCGATAGCATTTCGAACAAATTCTTCCAGTATCTCCGGTGCCTGCTCTGGAAAAAAACCGTGTAAATCCAATTCGTCAGTCACGACAAAATATTCCGGCAGGTCCTCGTTTTCGTCAGGAGATATTAATTTATCATTTTCATCTGTCATATCAAATAAAAATTTTATTTTTCATGTTGATATTAAAATCCCAATGTCAAATCATGGTGGCTCGGCTTTCCATATCCGATATTGGTTCCACCAAAACAATCACCGGCAACCCATCCTTTATGCTCTCCACATGGGTAATGATGAAAATTTGCCGAAATTGAGAAAATAAGCGCTGCAAAGCCGTCATGATCAGCTCTTTTCGCTGCTCATCCTGTGAGCCGAAAATTTCATCGAGCACAATGAAGTTGATCTGCGACCTGCCGGCGCGCTCCGCTACGACCTGACTGACGGCGATTCGCAGACAAAGGTTCGCCAGGTCCTGTTCTCCGCCGGAAAATCGAATCAACGGAAATTTATCGGTTTGGTCGAACAGATAAATGTTGTAATCTTCGTCCAACTCTAAAATCGTATAGCGCCCTTGAGTCGTCAGATGCAGCAGCTCAGAAGCCCGGGCAGCGATCAGCGGCCTGATTCTCCCGGATAATTCCTGCCGAAAAAGCCCCAGATGATAATCCAATGCATCCAAATAAACAATTTCCTGCTTAAGCTGATTGATTTGCTTTTTTAGGGCTTGATTGGTTTTAATCTCTTGCTCGATCCGTTCCAGGTCTTTTTGAATGGAAAGTTCTTTCTGGTTTTCTGCATGATTCTCATCTTTCGCTGATTCCAATTGCTGCTGGAAGATTTCCATATTTTTTCTTAGTTCGCTGTAATTCTCTTCATTGAAAGTCAAGCTTTTAAGCTGCTGCTGTTCGCGCTCAATTTCTGTTGTCTGGTCTGTCAGCGCTTTTTCCAATTGCTCAAGCTCCTGTTTCTCATCGGGTAACCGACTGACATTCTCCTCGATCTTGAGCAAACGATCTCTCACTGCGCTGAGCTCTTTATAGTTTTTCTGCACTTCTTTGTGTTGTTTTTCGTTGTAAACGACATCACCAATATTGCTAATGTTTTTATTGACTGTTTCGAGATTTTGGTTTAACTCCTCGAGTGTGTCTCTGTGTTGTTTTAATTGTTTTTCTCGCGCATTGCGTTGTTCCAATGCCTGCAACACAGCATCACGATCCTTTTGCGCGTTCAGCAATTGGTTATCCAGATGCTGAATTTTTTCTTTGAGCTCATGGTCAGTTTTCTCATATTGCGAATACTGCTTGCGCAACGTTGCCAGCTCGTTTTGGAAATTAGCGTGCACTGTTTGGTAATGCTCCTTAAGAGGCCTGGTACACACCGGACAAGGGCTATCCGGTCCCAGTTTTTCAATTTTATCATTTTTTTGCCGCGTTTCTTTACCTTTAGCAGTGATATTGACAATCAGCCCTTCATTTTGCGACAGCTCCCGCCGGACAGTCTCCCGCTGTTGTTGCATCTGATTAATTAGTTGATCTAACTCGCTTAATTTTTTATCAAAGCTTTCAAATCCCTTCAACTCTTCGGTTAACTTTGTTACCAAAACCTGTTCTTTGGTTACTAATGAAAACAGCCGTTTTTGTTCTGCTTGAAACGCCTGAAGTTGAAAATACTTACCGCTCGCTTTATCCAGCCGATCCTTTTCACGCTGGATTTCTTGATAATTCTTCAACATGAGTTTTAACTGTTGCTCTTGCTGCTGAGCTTGTTCAATATTTTTAATTTGTTCCAACTGTTTCGTTTTTCGCTGTTCAGTTTCCGCTTTTAAAGTAGTCCACTTCTCAATTCGCGCCAATATTTGATGGTACTGATCACGAGTTTCACTCAGTTTTTCATATTCGGCTTTTGTCGCTTTAAATTTGGTATCACAATCTGCTAACTTTTGCTCTAAAACCTTCAGCCGCTGTTGAGAAATCTCAAGCTCTGCTGCCAATTCTTTTTTATTGGCTTTCAATTCTTTATCGTCGCGAATGCTGGTTTTAATTCCGCTTTGCGTGTCTAATTTGCCTTTTCGATCAACCCGGACATCGACCCGGCTGCGGTCAATAGCGTCAATATTGATCAATCGGGCAATGCTTTTTCGTCTCTCCTCCGGTTGAAACATGGATAACGCGGCCAAATCCTTTTGACGCGCAAACACCGAGACGAAAAAAGAACGGTAATCCAGATTCAACAGCGATTCAATAAACTCGTTAACGCCACGCTCCTGCACTGCCTCCGGTTCAGTGTTTGCATTCATGTAAATCGCCGCTTCCACTGCCGCGTTTTTCCCTTTCAGTTTTCTTAGCAGCCGATAATCATTTCCGCCGCAGGAAAAAATCAGCTCCACTTCACTGGCTTCGGTCGCAGCGGCAAATTGTGAACGAATATCCAGCTTGTCGGTCCGCCGGATTCGATTCCCATAAAGACACCAGCCGATAGCTTCCACAATCGTGGTCTTTCCGGCCCCATTGCTGCCAAGAATTCCGATAATGTTTTCCGGAAACTCAAGCTCCAGATGACGAAAGCGACGATAATTTGTCAATTTAAGATTTTTAATAACCATGCGATAGCGCTGCAAAATTTGATTCGATGTGGATCAATTATGTATTAAAAAATCAAACAAACTGGTTTGCACCTTCCAGTCTTTTAGATTTGTTCCAATTAATATTTTTACAACTTCCCGAAAGCTGTAAGCGGAATAGAAATCATTTTTCCAGTATTCACGAAATTCCGTTGCCATGCCGCGGCCGGCAAACCAGATTGCAGCTTTAGCGATCAAGTTCAGGTCGCGACGGACGTCAGTAATGGCATATTTGCCTTGAGCCGAAAGAATCCTTTTTACTTCATTAAAAAATTGAATGGGCTGATTTAGCAGATGCAAAATTCTTGAAGAAACCACAACATCAAACGACGAGCTCTCAAGCTGAGTCAAATCATTCGGATTTTGGATGCTAAATTCGACATTTTCAACTTTCTCAATGCTCCGGTTAATTTCTGCAATTTGAATCATTTCACCGTCGCTGTCAACCGCCACCACCATTGCCTCGGGCAATCGACGCGCAATTTCCAAACTCAGCCAACCGGCGCGGCAACCAATTTCGAGAATTCGGGCGGAATAGGGAACATCCAAATCCTTAATCAAAAAAGTGACAAAATCATGATTATCACGACGGTAATGAAGCCGGGAATGTAAACTGAATTCCTGACGGCTCATATCCGACAGATTTTTTTCGTTTGGCTGTAATCGTTCTCGGAACATGGTTGTGTTTTTGAACGGTTGGTAATTTTAAAGTTAGCAAATATTGCCAATTAAAACACAGCAACAGCTAAAGCAAATAACTTGAAAATATTTTTCACAATTGAAGCGATGCGCCAACCTTATCATCAAAGATGATAAAACTCAACATCGGTTAATAATTCGGACTAATTTTCAACGCTTATTAAATGTACTAAACCCTCCGCTTTGGCAAATGCTCACAACGAAGGGTTTAACATTCGGTTAAACGTTATTTTCTGTTCCCCAGCAATTACTTATTTTTCTCTTTTTTTAAATCCTGGCTCGCTGCTGGTTTTGATTTCGCTGGTGCTTTTTTTTCTTTATTTGCCTTTTTATCTTCTTTTTTTTCAACCGGCGCACTCGGCGGTGTATTACTCTTGTTTTTAACGAGCATCACCACGCCCAATATAATAGCAGCCAGCCCTATGATTAACACCAGAATGGAAACCAATTGGAATGATTTCAATTTATTTTCCATTTCTTCAATTCGCTGTTGCTTTTCCTCGATCCTGGCAAATTTCTCGTCCAGCTTTTCCTGTTTTAATTTGAGTTCCTTCTCTCTTTCCTGTAACGAAGCCAATACTTCGTCGAATTTTTGCTGAAGATTTTCTTCTGCTTGTTGGATTGGTTTTGGAGCAGGTTTGACAGTTTCGACCGGCGCCAGTGATTCTTTGACCTCTACCAATTCCTCGTCTTTGCTGCAAAAAGAAACGGTCAGGATAAACACCAGTGAAAAGATGACAACCCATTCCATTCGGATTTTAAGATTTTTCATGTGGTACCTCCTTCACATTAATTTGAATAAATGTTTTATTATCCAGTTGCAGTTATGATTATCGCCGCTGTCGGTTAAAACAAAACTTAATAAGCTCGTTATTCAAAAACCAACTCTTTTCTCAGATAGCCGCGTAATCGCTCATTTTTTGTTTCCACATAATACCAATTGCCCTCGCTGCCCAGGATGTAGAGGTCTGTTGCCGGTTCAATTTTTTGAACTACTGAAGAAGATGTACTGGGACTTTTATAAAGCGTCGCAACATCGAGTGTGAATACCAATCTGGATTTCGGCGCGTCAAAGACATCGCTATGCACCCAGCCGATGACGCCGTTTGCAAGCTGAACTTTATACCAACTGCCCTGTTTTTCAAGGGGTGTAAATTTTTGGTTTTTAACAACTCTACCCACCGATGGATGATTAGTTCCGGGTAGTTTATACGCGACATCGTTTCTGTTGGCTGTTAGTTCTTTCATTGGCAGCTCTTTAGCTTCTTCGGCGCGGATCCAGCCGGTTAAATTACCATTAATCTGTATCTGCCACCAGTTACCCTCTTTTGCCAACCATTTGACTTGCTGCCCTTTTTTTACCTGGCTTACAATTTCATAATCTTGTCCCGGTCCCATTCGAAGATTGGAATCATCTCGTAAAAGCTGGGTACCTAAAACTTCTTCTTCAACAAACCCGGCGTAAATCCAGGCGATATCTCCGCTACGCAATGCCATTTTATACCAATTGTCATTTTTATCCAGGGCGAGATATTTTTCACCGCGAGTCACCCTTCCCCGTAAAATACTGCCGGCGGTCGGCTTCTGATAAACTTCAGCATCGCGGACGATTTTAATCCATGGATATTTTTGCCGATTGACCAAATCCTTATGAATCCAGCCCCTGTCACCTCTGGGTAAACGGACAAACAACCAGCGCTCATGATCGTCAGTGGGAATCAGTTTGGCGCCTTCTTTCTCAATTCCAATTTTTTTTGAATTGATATCCGGAAGACGCCGGATGTTTACCTCTTCAGTGTTGACATAAACCGGCGGGTATTTTAGCTTGAGAACATCTCTGGAAGATATCCATCCGGTCTTTTCATGGTGAATGATACGAAACCAGCCGTTTTTCTCCTCAAACGGACGAAAGAACTCACCTTTTTTAACCCGATCAACCACCTCTGACTGGGTGGCGGCGTTTGCCCGGACATCGGCGTCATTCACTGCAATCAGCTTGGAATGAAATTTTTCCCGAATATCGTCGTTGGCAATCCAGCCGGTTGTTCCGTCATTCAACTCCACCTGACTCCACTTCTGGTATCTCCCGATGATTGTCACAATCGTATTGATATGAATATTTCTCCGTATCGGGTAGGAGTATGACGGTCCATCGTACAATTTGGTTTCTGCAACGGTAATCGCAGTGCTATAAGCTGGTTCCGGGACAATGCTATGATCGATTGTCGGCGCGATTCGATATTCATCAACCAGGTCCTGACGAATCCAACCGGTTGAATTATCCGGAAGGCGGACATTATACCAATTATCCCGTTTATCCAAACGGGTCAGCATCTCCCCTTTCCGAACAGTAGCGACAATGCGATAATTAGTGCTGGGTCCATAACGGACATTAGCCGCTGTGGCGGCGTAGAGCGTCTTTGTCGCCGGAGTACCAAACGCCATTTGATGAACCCAGCCATAAGTACCGTCAACGGTCATCACTTCCCACCATTCACCGGATTGCTTAATCTGGTACAGGGTATTTCCCGGCGGAATATTCGTAATAATAGAGGATGAAGTATCGGGTTGCGTTCTCAGATTTATCGCTACCTTGGTTACATCCTTTTGGCTCAAGTCTTTCATTGCGCTGGTTTGCTGAGAATCATAACCGTCGCCCGAACTAACAACAGCTGGCGTCGCTGACGCAATTGATGTCACCGCTGTTTGTCCGGCAAATGTCGATCCCGTCCCAGTTGACAACCGATAATTTGGCGCCGGATAAAAGGAGTAGGAAACCTTATCTTTTTCGACCCAGCCATCTCTCCCATCGTCCAATTGAACCCGGAAAAAGTTTTCATTTTGTTCCATTTTTTTTAATCTTGTCCGCACCGGCAGCGTACCAATGACGGCATAATCAGTCGATGCCCCTTTGTAAACATTGATCCGGTCGTTGGCAACAAATTCATTTCCGGTCTGATTCAGCAGATCGTCACGGATGTAACCGATTTCGCGGTTATCGACCAATCGGATTTTGTACCAATTTTTTTCCTTGCCCAAATAGTACACCGGCGTGCCATAATCAATTCGCTTAATGCGGGCATGTTGGGTGCTGGGACCTTTGCGAACATTGCAATCCTGATTGGCAAACAATAAGCTGTCTAACGGAGCGAACAAATCATTTCGAATCCAGCCGATTTCACTATCGGTTAGATAAACGCGGGTCCAGCCTTGTTGTTCAGAAATTCGCACCAACGGCGTATAGCCGGGTACTCGAGTTTTAATCATAAAATTGGTACCATAGCCCATCCGAATATTGCATTCCAACAAGGTGATTAGTACGGTCACATCAAAATCCAGCAGATCCTGCCGAATCCATCCTATCTTCTCATTTGGCATTTTAACCCGAAGCCAATCGTCTTTTTGCCCGATTTTCATCACCAGCGTTCCTTTTTTCAGGCGATCGATTCGCTGCCAGTTGGTTCCCCAGCCCTGCCGAACGTTGCAATCCTGATTTGTCATCAGAAAGACCGGTCGTTCTTCAGCAACCAGCTCTCCTTTGGACATTATTGTGGTCACAAAATCTTTGTAGATCCAGCCTTTGGTTCCGGTTGGTGTACGCACCTCGTACCAGTTATCCTTTTCAGCCAACAGCGTTAAGCGCATCCCCACATCCACGGTATCCGACACACCATAACCCACGTTTGCACCGCGCCTGACATAGGTTTTTTCCTTGACCCTAATGGTACGCTCTTGAATTGGCTTAACAGCGGACTCATGCAGCCAGCCGGTATCCCCACCAGAGAGACGAATTTGATAAAACTCGCCCTGTTTTCCGAGATAAACTAATTCTGAACCGGGATTGACATTAATCATCACTTTCGAGCGTATGTCGGGCGATTGATGGACTTTTGCAGACATGGTAACCGTTAGATTACGGTGCGAACTTTTTTCAGCGTCGCTTTTCTTTATCCAGCCGCTTTTTCCGGGTACCAGATCAACTAAATACCAGTTGCCTCGCTCGCCGCGGGAATCGAGCTGTTTCCCTTTCTTGACGATAGCGAACGCGCTGAATTCATCACCCGGACCACGCCTCACCCGGGTATCGCGCATGATAACCACCTTTTCAGATCCAACTAATCGCGCTACACCGTGAAATATCCAGCCAGTTCGCCCATCCGGCATTTCCACCCGGTGCCAGTCGTTTTGAGAAGCTAACAGTAATATTCGCGTCCCGGCTTTTAATGTGCCAATAATTTTGTAATCCATCCCAGGACCCGAACGAACATTCGTATCCGCACTAATGGCTAATCGATCTGGCTGATCAATGAATTCAGGAGAGCAGGCAGCGACGATTGTCAAAACAACAATTGCCATGATGCGAATCAATCCTGTCCTCATTTGACCTCCCTCTTGATCGTTTTCATAAATTTTATCACTTAATATCTGGAAATCTTTTGATTTCACAAATTTGGGATTATTGCTGTCATTCCTCCAGGACTTTTATTTTGTCAGTGCATTTAACCGCCAAACCTCTCGATACGCAGATAGCGACGCCGGTGATGCACCGTTGCTGCAATCGGTGTTGAAGTTGACAGCCTTCATCTACTGAACGCATCTTGAGTTTGGAACTTTTCCGCTTAATAAATAAAAGCAACACGAGCCAACATTGTCCTGATGTCTTCTAAATAAATGTAATCATCATCACGATTTAGCAGCACTGAAAACTGTCTTCCCTTTAACGTTGTCTGCAGCGAAAAAGTTTTCTTTCCAATTCAAAAAACAGAACACAACACCTGAAAGCAAATTGTTTGCTTTTGGGTTTCAAAACTTAAATACAAGTAAAGATAATTAATTTTTATTAAGATGTCAAGTGCTAATTTTTGGTGTAGTTATTGAATCTCTGAAACCGGATTTTTTTGTATCAAGAGGTCTTTTTTTTAATGCGATCTTTATATTTTGATCCAAAGCATTCAGAAAAGAAGGATTGCTTTCTTTTTGTTAGATTAGGTGGGTGGCAATAGTTTTACAGAATTTTAGAATGTCTTTGTAATTTAGTTTGAGAACTAACAAATTGCTGAATCAGTCAATAGAATCATAAATTAGTTTCAATCCAAACAGCGTCAAATCAGGCTCAATCACAATCTTCCGATCAAGTTGGGGTACAATAATTATAGCTAATCCTCCGGTGGCGATAACTTTTATCTCCTTTTTTAATTGTTTTTCAATTCGATTTAATAGTCCATTTATCAAATCCACCATCCCAAACATCAACCCCGATTGAATGTTGGTTTCAGTATTGCTGCCGATAACCGTTCTGGGGAATTTCAGTTCGACTTTGGGCAGTTTGGCAGCGAATTGATGCAGGATTGCGGCAGTCATTTCAATCCCCGGCGCAATAATCCCGCCGATAAACTCAAATTTTTCAGTTACCACATCGAACGTGGTGGCGGTGCCAAAATCCAGTATCACCAGCGGACCGCCGTACTTTTGAAATCCGGCGACGCAGTTACAAATCCGGTCGGCGCCAACCGATTTCGGATTGTCGACTTTGAGCTGCAATCGCAAATTAAGCTCGGGTTCAACCAGCACGGGTTCAACCTTTAAAAAATTTTCTGCAATGCGAACAAACGGTAAGGTAAGGTCCGGAACCACTGAGGAAATGATCGCGCCCCGAACCTTGCCAATGTCAATCTCGTTGTTGCGAAACAATGAATTCAACAATATCCAATATTCATCTTCGGTTCTGGCGGCTTTGCTGGAAAGGCGCCAGCGCGCCACAATCTGATCCTGGTCAAAAAGCCCGACCACCACATTGGTATTACCGATGTCCACCGCCATTAATAGCATGATTATTTTCCCCTTCCCGATTCAAAGATTACATCCCCGGCGGAAATCTTTTTCGTTTCACCGGAACCAGTTTTTAAAAGGAGACATCCTTCATGATCAATATCGACGAATGTACCTTCAATGGTGGTTTGATCCTGTTTGAGCGCCACATTTTTCTTAAAATTAGAACAGCGCGTTTTCCATCTGTGTAACAGGTCATCAAATCCTTCAGTTTTCACGCGCTCATAATTCTGTTCCAGTTTTGATAAAATTGCTGCCAGCAAATCTGCCCGGTCGATCCGTGTCTCCGCGGCAAGCCGCAAAGAAGTTGCACCATCTCTGATCTGTCTGCTAAAATCACCAGCGAGATGGTTGACATTGACGCCAATTCCCAGTACAATAAATTTAATTTTACCATTTTCAAATTCAACTTCAGAAAGAATGCCGCAAAATTTCTTCCCGCCAACTAGCAGGTCATTGGGCCATTTCAGATCAGGATGCAATCCCAGCTGAGCTTCGACAGCCTCTGCAACTGAAACTCCGGCAATATAGGGCAACAACCCGGCTTGGGAAGATGATAATTGCGGTCGCAAAATTACCGAAAACCACAATCCTTTGGCTAAAGGCGAATCCCAGCTTCGCAACATCCGCCCCCGGCCGTGTTCTTGCTTTTCAGCAATGACCAGCGTCCCCTCAGGGTCACCCAATTGGGCCATACGAAGAGCAAATTCATTGGTGGAGCCGACGCTCCAGAACGCATGAATATTTTGAGCCATAGAATCGGTTTTGAGAGCAGACCGGATTCTGTTCTCTGAAAGAATATCGTAATTGATTGCACTTCTCAATTTATCATCTCCGTTTGTTTGGTTAATTTAGGACTGTGAAATAATTAAGTTACTTATTTGATAACGCACTCTTGCCTTTCTATGAGCAACTATCATTCTTAAATGGGACAGTTGTTTAATTCACATCCTTTAGTACCTGACAAGTTAAATTGTGTATTTTTTTGGCAAGATATTTTTTAATACCCATTGCATGTTATATCTTTTCAACGCCTTACAAAGGCTGTTTTTTCGGGCAAACTTTTTGGTGATAGCATTACAGAATTAGTTTCATTTTTAATTTTAAATTTTTAATTCCAGCTTGTCTGGCTTAGGTTTATTTTTAAAATATTCTTTTTCACGTGGATGAAAGCTTCGATGAATTTCCTTCAGATATTCGCGATCAAGATGGGTATAAATCTGGGTGGTTGAAATATTTACATGCCCCAACATCTCCTGGACTGCGCGTAAATCCGCACCGCCTTCAATCAGATGGGTGGCAAACGAATGGCGCAGTGTATGCGGCGAAATCGGCTTGCTCAAATTTGCAGCCACTGCGTATTTTTGCAGTATTTTCCAAAATCCCATCCGGCTGAGCCGTCGTCCGCGCCGATTTAAAAATAGTGCATTCTCATTCACCAACGTCTTCTGTAACAGGGGGCGACCTTCTGCCAGATAGATCTCGACCCATTCAATCGCTCGTTCACCCACCGGGATCAAACGTTGCTTTGATCCTTTACCGACAACCCGGATTAATTGTTCATTAAATATCAGATCAACCAATTGCATCGTCAGCAGCTCGGATACCCGGACGCCGGTGGCATAGGCCAGCTCCAACATCGCCCGATCTCGTATTCCCAGCTCGGTTGACACGTCAGGTTGGTTGATTAAATTTTCCATTTCAAATTGGTCAATGGCGATCGGCAGTTTATGCGCCAGTTTGGGCGAATCAATATTTTCCGCCGGATTAGACTCGGTAACTCCCTCACTCAATAAAAACCGATGGAACATGCGCAACGCTGAAAGGTTCCGCGCCACGGTCAGCGACGACAATCCCTGCTTTGATAAACCTGTTAAAAAAGCCACGATATCCTTCAACTCAATTTGCGCGGGTTCCGGGATATTTCTTTCAATTAAAAAATCGGCATACTTGCGCAAATCTGCGGCGTAAGCTTCAATGGTATTTTCCGCAAGGTTGCGCTCAACCATTAAGTAGTTTATAAAATCATCAACGAATTTATCCATTTTAATCGATTCAAATTTGAATTTCGGATTGTATGTGATCGGTAATTGTGGGAGGATCTGAAATGATGAGTTCGGAAATTGCTTGTCGATGAAAACAGGCGATTATTTTTCAGGATTAATGAATTGTTCGGTCAGGGAAAGGGCAATTCCACTCAGCATCACTTCGGGGCCCATGTTCGAAAAATCGCCGGATAGCACGGAACGATCCACATTCGCATACATGGAACAACCTGCTCCACGCTCAACGATCAACCCACAAACCTTGTCTTTATTCTGACTGTAAAAAGTGACTTCTTGATTTAGTTCACTGATAATAAACCCTGCACAAAATTGGAGCTGCAAATGGGTATTTTCAGTTAAAACAGAAATAACGCTGCCATGTTTATCTCCGATCTGAAGATGTGGATAAATTTCCAGAGATAGCCTCCTGGTTTGATTCTCATTCACCAGGCTCAGCCGATAATTATTTCCTTTATTCTTCCAGTCGCAATCCAGCACTCTGGCAATTTTTATGATGTCTTTTTCGGAAAAGATATTTTTCATAATTTCCCTAAAATTCAAAAATCTTATTAAAAACATCGCAACTATTCAACAGCGCTTGCCTGATTTTAAATGTATTATTAAAAAGGCAGAATAATTAATGTCAGAATAATTAAAAAAACGAAAACCAAATTCTCGATTTCTGAAACAATGATTTTGCAATTGCTAACACGCTATGTATTTGTTAGCTGGTAAATTAGAGTTTTCCTAAAAAAAGAAAAAATAATTATTATGCAGCTACTGCCCACAAGCAAAGGTGTTTTGCACGATAACTGAAGCGATTTTGTTACGACATGACTTTGACATAAATTGCATTCATTCCTTTCTCACCGGAAATCGCCTCGAATTCAACTTTTGCTCCGGGTACCAATGTTTTAAAGCCCTTTTGCTGAGCAATATTCGAAAAATGAACAAATACTGATTCACCTGTGTCGCTTTCAATATATCCATATCCTTTGGCTTCATCGAACCACTTCACAACACCGCGTCTCATGGATAATCCGACCTCCTGCTGAACAAACATAACCTACTGTTATCTCTGCGAATGATTTTACGCTATAAATATAGAAAATACAAACCACTTTGTCAAGGATTAATTTTTTGTATCAGAATTTCGAAGTTGTCGCAGAAAAAAAGTACCGCAGCTTTCTCAGATGACAAAGATTTTAATCTGTGAAATCATCTGTGAAATCAGCGAAATCTGTGATTGCTTTTCATTAATTTATTCGCGAAGCTATGTTCTTAGACCTGAATTGATACTATCGCTTTATTTTGAAGAATCAATGAACCACTTCACCAAATTCCAGGGATTCGATAGCTGAATAATTAAATTCCTTTTTTAACGATGGCATCAACAATCCATCAAATTGTGAGGCGATCTTGTTGGGCTAAAAATTCTGCTATCACTTTTTCCAATCGAGCAATGGCGTCAGGAATGTCCCCCTGTTGAAAGATCGCGGTTCCCGCCACCAACACATCAGCGCCAGCATCGAGAACGCGCCTGGCGTTATCCTCAGCTATGCCACCATCGACCTCCAAGTAGACATTCACTCCTGCCTGATTGATCATCTGACGAATCTGGGCAATCTTTTTTAAACAAGATTCAATAAAAGTTTGCCCGCCAAAACCCGGATTAACCGTCATCACCAAAACCAGCTCTACTTCGGTAATAATCGGCTCAATGCTGCAAGCCGGTGTGGCAGGATTGAGCGTCACCCCGGCTTTGGCGCCCAATGATTTCACCAGTTGAATCGATCGGTGCAAATGCGGACCGGACTCCACGTGAACGGTCAGCAAATCAGCGCCGGCATCTCGAAATCGGGGAATCCAAAAATCCGGCTCTTCAACCATCAAGTGTACATCAAGAAACGCTCCTGTCATTTGTTTAACGGTTTTTACAAACCCAGGACCGAAGGTCATGTTGGGGACAAAATGCCCGTCCATGATATCAACGTGCAGCCAATCAATTCCTGCATCGAGAGCCGATGTTAGCTGCCCTTCGAGCTGGGAAATGTCGGCGGCAAGAATTGAGGGGGCGATTTTTATCATTCAATCAGATCCTTTGCTTTATCTCCAAACGTACTCACTAAAAGTTTAACCGTATCTCCTTGCGTCACTTCCAAATTTGCCTCCGGAAATTGATGAATCACTGTTTCTGGCAACAGATCATCCTCCGTCTGAAAGCTAACCTCCCCCAAGGTCAACCCGGATTGAAAAATAATTCGTCGCGCGTCGCGCAAGCTGCGCCCCACCACGTCCGGAACAATGAATTTATCGGGAAACTGTCCCAGACTGACGGTAATATCAACGACGGTCCCGGGCTTAAGCTCCGTAGCCGGCGGGATGCTCTGTTCTGAAATGACTCCCTCATGGAAAAATTCGGAATGCTCATAATTCACCTCACCCAGAATCAATCCTAACTTTTGCAGTTCAAAAACAGCGTTCCTTTCTGAACGGCGAACCAACTGTGGCATTTCAATGACAGGTTCACCCTTGCTGGTAATAACATAAATCCGTCTGCCGGTTTTTACTTTTGATGCTGGCGGCGGATTTTGAGCCATGATGTAACCTATCGGAAATTTATTACTGCTATCAAATTTTTTTTCCTCTTCAACAATTTTTAGTTCCATCTGTTTCAGCAGCTCGCGAGCATCTTCAAAAAACATACTTGTCAAATCCGGTACTTCAATCTCCTGTCCGTGGCGGGTATAAAGCGGCATGATTAGTTTATCGAACAATAAAACAATAATAATCGCCGCGACAGCCAGATAGAGCTTCCATCTGAAAATTTTGATCATTTGTGCTTTGTTCATGTTTTTAGACCTGAGCTCTGGTTATTGAGAAGGTTGTTATTTTTTTTCAGTCTTGCAGCAAAAGAGCCATCCATCTGATGACGATGCGGATAGGTATAAACATATCCCTGTTGATTGACAAATTTTTCTGACACAAATTTATTGGCTGATTCAACATTGTAATCAGGGTGACGTTCTAAAAATTGTTGAACGATCTTTTCATTTTCATCCGGTTCAATCGTACAGGTGCTATAAACAATGACACCGCACGGATGCAGTAGTCGGGCTGCGTTTTCCAATAGCGCCAGTTGAAGTTCAGCGAGCTGTTTTATTGTTGACTCGCTTCGTTTCCAGCGCAAATCCGCCCGTTTAGATAGCACACCCAAGCCGGAACAGGGCGCATCGACCAATACCTTATCTACTTTCTGTGCGGAAAAATGTCGCCCGTCACAACAGACTAATCGTCCTGCATTTAACTTTAGTCGATGCAAATTTTCGCGCAACAACAGTAACCGGTTATAGTTCTTATCGACTGAGACTATTGTCGAGCGGTTCTCAGTTAGCTCTGCTAAATAGGTTGTCTTTCCACCCGGCGCTGAACACAGATCAACGACCACTTCCCCAGGCTGGGGATTTAATAATTGACAGGGCAGGCCCGCGCTCTCATCCTGAATTGAAAAATAGCCCTTTTGAAACGCCTCCAACTCGGCTAAACCAGAAATTTGGTCCGACTGAAAAAATCGTGGATTATCATTTGACGGTTTAATCTCGACCTCGATGTTCGCTAACAAATTGTATAATTCAGTCGGCGTTTTTTTTAAGCAATTTACCCGTAACGAAACACCGGGGCGTTCATTGTTTGCCTGACACAACTTAACAGTCTGCTCCACGCCCCAGCGCTTGATCCACCGTTGAACCAGCCATCGGGGGTGGGAATATTGCACTGCCACAGCATCGACAGGCGACTCCGCTAAATCGGGAAAGATCACTCGAGATTTTCCATTTACCCAGTTACGGAGGATGGCGTTAATTTTGCCCGACCAATATTTACCAATGCGCTGTTTGGCTTCAGTTACCGCTTCATTAATAACAGCGTAGGCTGGAATCCGATCAAGGAACATCAATTGATACAGTCCGACAAATAAAATGTTTTTAACGCTGCGCGGACTCTTTTCCCACTTTCCCACAAAGAGCTGTTGGAGAATCCAGTCCAGTTTTCCGCGCCAGCGCAGGACGCCGAAAAAAATCTCCTGAGTCAGCGCCCGATCACGTTCAGATAAATGATGTTTGCTCACTGCATGATTGAAAATAATATCAGCGTAAACATCTCTGGTATCCCATTGACCCAGCATATCAACAATCATTCGGCGCGACTTCATCACGATTTTTTTTCAGAATTAATGCGCTGCTTAAGATGATCTGATTCTTTTCGCTGACTATTCAAATCGATCACCAGCAGTCAGTGGATGACCCAACAAATATTCAGCCGCAGTCATCCGCCGCCGGTTCTCGGGTTGAAGTTCGGTTATCGCCAACACTCCGTCGGCTGCGCATACCAGAATCCTGTCCTTCATAGCGCCGAGGATCTCTCCTGGCTGACCGGTCTTTGTTACTGTGTCAATTTCAACATGGCTGCGACAAATTTTTATTTCCTCGCCGTTCAGAATTGAGAAAGCTTGCGGATATGGCGACAGCCCCCGGATCAAATTGTTAATCCGCTGCGCATCATCAGTCCATTTAATCCGGCATAGTTCCCGGGACAGTTTGGGTGCTTTGGTAACTTCACCGACCTGTTTGACCCGGGGAGCACGACCTTGTTCGATTAAATCCACTGTCTGAAGCAGTGCGTCAGCGCCCACCCGACTCAGTTTATCATGCAATTCTCCTGCATTTTCCTGGTCTCCGATATCTACTTTTTGTTGTAATATCCATTCCCCGGCATCGACTTTTTCCTCTATAAAAAATGTGGTAACCCCGGTTTTTTTTTCGCCATTGATAATCGCCCAATGTATCGGCGCTGCACCGCGATATTTTGGCAACAGCGAGGCATGAAGATTGATGGTGCCTTTCGGCGGAATGGTAAAAACTGCCGGCGGTAAAATGCGAAACGCCACCACCACAAACAAATCCGATGATAACCCTCGCAACCCTCCAATAAAGTCCGGATCTGATAAACTGGCGGGCGTCAGAACAGAAATGCCGAACGATTGGGCAGTTTGTTTAATCGGCGTCGGCTTCATCTTTTGACCTCTGCCGATGGGCTTGTCAGTTCCGGTCACCACAGCAATCACCTGGTGCTTGCTGTTTAATAACCTGGTCAAACTCGGAACCGCAAACTCCGGCGTTCCCATGAAGACAATTTTCATCGCAAATTTTATAATTGGTTGAATTCGCTTATGTCACATCGCTTAATCCTGTCAATAACTCGATATCAGAAGTTGAAATTTTCGCTATTTTTTCTTTCTCTTCTGCTGCGATGCTTTTTAATTCCTTGTTGAGCAGTTGTTTTTTCATCGGGCTAATTCGATCAATGAACAGAATACCGTCAAGATGGTCAATTTCATGTTGAAGCACGCGCGCGGTGAGTCCGTCAAAATTTTTTTCTAACATCTCACCATCGATATTCTGGTAACGCAACCGAATAGCTGCGGGACGCTTCACTTCTTCCCGAATATCGGGCAAACTGAGACAGCCTTCTTCCATTATTGATTCGCCCTCTGCCGAAAGAATTTCCGGATTCAAATAGGCCGTGGGTTTGCCATCCTCATCGATCAAACTATGATCCACCACTAACAACTGAATCGACCGGGCAACCTGAGGTGCAGCCAGACCGATGCCCGCTTCATCCCACATGATTTCAACCATCTGATCCACAACCCGCCTGATATCAGCATCGACCTTGTCAATCTTTTGCGCCTTTAATCGAAGGATCGGATTGCCATATTTAATCACTCGCAAATCAGACATGACTATTCACCTTCAAGAACACGGGCGACCGAAGTTCGAGCCAATTCTACTTTGGTATTTTCAGCAATCTTTACGACAATAGTACCCTCTTTTTCCTTAATACCGACGATTTGTCCATACATACCGCCGATGGTTACAATTTTGTCGCCCTTCTTTAAGGCTTCAACCATCAACCGTTGTTGCTTCTGCTTTTTTGCTTGAGGTCTGAAAATTAAAAAATACATGATCGCAAAAATCAGAATAATTGGCAAAAACATTCCAAAACCGCCGCCACCACCTTCACCTGCCGGCGCTCCCATTGCCAGTAACATCATTGTGTAAACCACGTCGTTCCTCCTTGAATTAATTTTTAATTTAACTTAAACAATATCCATTATCAGCAAAATTATACAAATAAGAATAGCTGATACAATTATAGATTTATCGCATTGCTTATCACAAAGCAAACCAACGATTGAACCCTGAATTAACCGTATTTTTTAAGGGTAATAATTGTCTGGCTTTATTCGAGCAATGGTCGGTTATCGAGAATTCAGGTCTGCAAAATATCGCTCAAGGAACTGTTGTTTCCAATTTTGGTATCGATTCTCTAAAATCGCCTTTCGCGCAGACCTTGTAAGCTCCAAATAAAAATGCAAATTGTGCAAACTGGCAAGCCGCATCCCCAAAATTTCTTCAGCTTTAAACAGGTGTCGTATGTATGCCCGGCTGAAATTGCGACAGCTGTAACAGTTGCATTCCGGATCAATAGGTAAAAAATCGTCCTTATGATTGGCGTTCTTGACAACCAGCACACCGTTCCGGGTAAAAACCGTTCCCTTCCTGCCGTTGCGTGTAGGCATTACGCAGTCGAACATATCCACTCCGAGACCGATTGCTTCGACGATATCCTCAGGCTTTCCGACTCCCATCAAATAGCGTGGTTTTTGAACCGGTAGCATTTCAGTGCACAATGCAGTTATCTCGTACATGATCTGCTTTGGCTCGCCAACAGATAAGCCACCGATGGCATAACCCGGAAAATCCAGCTCGATCAACTGCCGGACGCTTTCGCGACGGACTTCAGGATAGCTGCTTCCCTGAACAATGGCAAACAGCGTTTGTTCATATTCAAATTGGGGTGTGCTGCTTAAATATGCCGCCATCGATCGTTTTGCCCATTTCACTGTTAATTGATTGGATTGAATCGCCTGGTTCAAACTGCACGGATACGGTGCACATTCATCCAAAACCATCATGATATCGGATCCGAGACAGCGCTGCGTGTGAATGACACTTTCCGGCGTAAAATCGTGATACGAGCCATCAAGGTGCGACTGGAACCTTACTCCCTGCTCTTTGATCTTTCGCAACTCAGCAAGGCTAAAAACTTGGTAACCGCCGCTATCAGTTAAAATAGGCTTTTTCCAGTTGATGAATTTATGTAAACCACCTGCCTGCCTGATAAGTTCCTCACCAGGCCGCAAATATAAATGATAAGTATTGCCCAGAATAATTTGAGAACCAATATCTTCAAGTTCCTGCGGCGAAAGTGTCTTGACGCTGCCCTGGGTTCCCACCGGCATAAAGATCGGCGTTTCGACAGTTCCGTGTGCTAATTTTAACCGCCCGGATCTGGCGCCGGTTGTGGCATCGATATTCTCGAGTTTGAATTTCAATAATGTAAACTGTTTTTCTAATTCAATGAATGTAAATAAAAATAGTTTTAAAAAAACAAAATAACAAGAAACAAAGCCGTTAATACAATTCAATAATCAGCTATCTTCAATAATTCAATCGGATATTTTGTTTTGCCTACACATATCCTTCTAAATCGTAAAATCTGAGCTATCGATTATGCTACAACAACTGTATCACTGAATGAAGATTTCAACAGCCTGTGAAAGCCTGTCCACCGGCTGGAGCTTAATCCCACCCTTGTTTTTTAAAGATCGAAAGTTCGCTGACGGGAGCACCATCCCTTTAAAACCCAACTTTTCAGCCTCAGTAATGCGGCGCTCGATATGCGCCACCGGCCGAATCTCACCGGTGAGTCCGATCTCACCCACCAGTACCGCATTCGGTGTAATCCGTTGATTTCTCAAACTGGAAGTAATTGCCAGGGCAATGCCCAGATCAGCGGCAGTCTCATCGATGCGAACTCCGCCGACTGCGTTGACAAAAACATCAAACGTCCCGATTTTTAAGCCGATGCGTTTTTCAAGCACTGCCAACAACATCGCCAATCTTTTATGATCGATCCCGGTGGTGCTTCGCTGTGGGAGACCATAATTGGTCCGGCTCACCAAAGATTGCACTTCGAGCAATAACGGTCGTGTCCCTTCTAAAATACTGACCACTACAGATCCGGGTTCATCGGCTTTTCGTTGCGACAAAAACATCTCTGATGGATTGGAAACGTCGGTAAGCCCTTTATCCGTCATTTCAAAAACCCCGATCTCATTGGTTGAGCCAAACCGGTTTTTTACCGCGCGCAAAATCCGAAAAAATTGATTGCGATCCCCTTCAAATAAAAACAGTGCATCAACGGTGTGTTCCAGCACTTTGGGGCCAGCGATGTAACCTTCTTTAGTTACATGGCCTATTAAAAAAATAGATATATCGCGATGCTTTGCTAACTGTAAAAATTGATAGGCGCATTCACGCACCTGGCTGATGCTACCGGGCGAACTTTGCAGATTGGCGCTGTAAATGGTCTGAATCGAATCGATGACGACAATTTTAGGTTGAATTTGATCCAATGCTGCAATAATGTTCTCCAGGTTGTTTTCCGGCAGAATCAACAATTGATCTGCTGTCAGTCGTAACCGGTCAGCGCGCATTTTGGTCTGATTGAGCGACTCCTCTCCTGAAACGTAAAGCGCTGTCAATCCCTGGTTTGCCAGCCATGCCGCTTCCTGCAGCATCAAGGTGGATTTGCCGATTCCGGGGTCACCTCCGACTAACGCCAGCGACCCCGGAACAATTCCCCTTCCCAGTACACGATTGAATTCGGTGCTGTGGCAGGCTATTCTAACTTCTGCCTGCGACTGAATTTTATTAAGTGCAACCGGCTCTGTTTGAGGTTTATCCGCGGCTGTCATCACACCAACAGAAGGCATGACCCTCTCTTCCACCATGCTGTTCCATTGTCCACATTCGTTGCAGCGCCCCAACCAGCGATGTGAGACAAAACCACAGGATTGACAAACATATTGAATTTTGACTTTCTTTGCTTTGACCATTCCCGACAATCAAATCACAATTTTAGTTCAATCAGATTTATATAAGTTAACTATAGACAACATCAGTTACCGGATACAGGAGCTTGTTTCATTCTGCCAGCTCCGGCGCCCTTGTAATTCCCGGGTCTGTAAAAATATCACTCTCATCGCGACTTCGCGTGGAAAACTCTGAAATGATCGCTCCCTCATCCCCGGCCTGAAACCAGTGAAGCGTATCCGGCAGCAGTGTGTATTGCTCTCCCGGATTTAAAATAATTTCATGCCAAACTGTAAACCAATCTTCATGGCCTTTTGGCGCGATCGCTTTAGGATTCGGCGTTGGTTCTCCCTGAACATAAAGATAAACTTGCCCCCAGCGGCAGCGAAAAGTTTCCTCTTTGCCCGGTTCGCCATTAACTGGAGGATGACGATGTTCCGGGCAGGACTGTCTTGGAAACAAGATCAATTCTTTTGCGCATACGCGCTCGGTGTTTACATAGGTAATCAACTCCAGCCCGATGGAATCCAAATCATTCAATCCCAAATCAGCCACCTCAATATTCTGCTTTTCCTTTTCGGTCAAAACAATCCCGGCTCTGTCGAGATATTCTATCGCCCTTAAACGTGCTTTCTCGTGCTGCTCTCTGGTTATCATGAAACAGTCTCCGGTGTTTAACAGTTCACAATTTGATTAAAAAGATTATCTTTTGCTGCAACTATCCGCCGATTAATTGTCAGAATAATTATCGTCAGAATGATCAGTATCTATTGTTTTAAACAATTCAGACCTATCCACAAACCAGCAAAAGATTTATTAGCAACAGCAATACAATTGCCCAAGCAGTTTAGTCTCAATTTTCTGTATTTTAAAATCATCCTGCCACTAATCATCCTGCCATCTTCAAAAGCTTATAGGATTTGCTAAATGCTGAATAGTTATCTTTTTCCAATAATAAATTGATAGAATATACATAATTATTTCAAATCATACAAGTCAAAATTCAAAAAACAATCAAAAAACTTGATATATTAATCGTGATTTCGTATATTTGGCTTCAAAAAAGCACTCCCTTTTATTATAGTGAAATTTTCGACATGCAAACATTCCGAAACAATTTCTTTTTCTCCGAAAAATTTCTCGACCACTTTTGCAACCCCCGAAATGTGGGTGAATTAAGCGTTGCTGACGGTTACGCCAGAGTCGGTGACCCGTCCTGCGGAGATTTCATTGAAGTGTGGATCAAAGTTCGAGACGACTTTATTATCGATTACAAATATAAAGTATTCGGCTGTGGCGGCGCGATTGCGACCACCAGTATGGCTTCCGAGCTGGCAATCGGAAAACGGTTGAAAGACGCCATCAAATTGACTGACGATGACATCATCCGCGAGCTGGGCGGTATTCCTGAAAATAAGGCACATTGCTCACTACTCGGTATTAATGGATTGAGGACCGCCATTGCCGATTATCTGATCAGAGACAACCATCGAAAATATCAAGAAAGGATCGAAATTTATCGGCGTGCCGGTTATGACATAGCCAAACACCGCGAACAATTGGTGGATTTTGTGATAGATCAACCCAACGCTGCTAATATTTTGGACATCGGAACCGGCAAGGGACATTTAGCATTAGCAATTGCGCGCCGTGGATTGAATTGTATCTCCATTGACCCGTCAGCTGAAGAGTTGTATTATGCCAGACTCAATGCAATTCATTATCAGTTGGACGAACGAATCGAATTTAAACAGATGGACGGGCGCCAGATGGAGTTTCCCGATCAAAGCTTTGACGCGGTAATATGCGCCGACATGATACATCACCTTAGCCAACCGGACACAGTTCTGGCAGAGATGTTGCGTGTTTGCAATAGCAATGGTATCATCGCGGTTGCTGATTTAAATGCAAAAGGACAGAAAATCGTGGCGCAAGTGCTCAAAGCCGAAGGCAAAAACCACTCCATATTAGGATGGGATTTTAAACAAATTCAGCAATGGTTTGTCGTTGCCGGTACCAAAGTCCAGCTACAGCAAAAACCCTGCGAATATTTCCTGATTGCAAAAAAAGCCTGATTGAGTACATCCCTCCTTTACTGATAATATGAGCAATAAATATTTTTCCCGGTGCTCCCTCAGTTCGCGCTCAGATAATAACATAAACAGCCGATCTATTTCTCCCTCTCGATTTTTTTAATGCCTGTATCAGTCAAAACCGGTTTGTAATCCAACGAACCCATTTGATATCGAAACATTGAAAAAAATATCTTTTTAACAGGAGCGCTAAAGAATATATTTTTGCAGCGACATACCGTAGCGCTTATCGAAGCTTACGGCGAATCATTTCCTGCTGCAATCCTTTGATCTCGCGACTAATGCTTGATTGTTTTTGAATTAGTAAAAATACATAGAAAAACAATACCAGCCAAAGAATTGAATAAGCAGCTACCATATAGTACATAACTTTCCTCTTTTTATTTTGGAATTTATTGTAATTGGCTTTTAAGATAATCAAGTTGTTGCCGCGATTTTTCTAAATCTACCCGCAGCAACAAAAGTGTCAGATATAAAAAGGTAAAAGCGATCACACTGATGATTAATACCTGCAACATTTTCGGGTGCAATCCCGAATTCTCACCGCCCATGATTACCACGTATTTTGGATGCATGGTGCGCCACCAGCGAATTGCCCCATATACAATCGGCACATCGACAAAGCCAATGATGCCAAAAACCGCACAGATTCGGGCGGCTTTCTCCGGTGAGTCAATCATCTGGCGCAGCAACAAATAACCGATATATATCAGCCACAGAATCAGCGTTGTTGTCAACCGGGCATCCCAGGTCCACCAGATATTCCAGGCTCCCTTTGCCCAAAAAGGCCCGGTTACCAATACCAGGCTGGTAAATAAAACGCCAATTTCTGCCGAGCTATACGCCCAGGCGTCATAAATGAATTTCTTTTTCGCTAAAAACAGAATGCTCAACACAAAAACCACAGCGAACGCCAAAAATCCGACCCAGGCAGAAGCCACATGAAAGTAGAATATTTTTTGAATAATGCCCATGGTTTTCTCTTCCGGAGCATAAAACACCAACGCAATAATGCTGATAAAGATCAGTACCATTGCTGTCGCTCCAACAATAACTTTTGCTTTCATAAATCACCCTTGAGTTGAATTGGTGGACAATCATAAATTATAAGAAACCATCAAAAAAAAATAACCGATCACCGAATATCAATATCTTCACGGACTCGGCTGCCGGTTGCTTTTCGCTGTCCCTGATATTTGCCACGATAGGGATTGGCTGCTGGTTTGTCCAGTTTGGCGAACACGAGTTGACAGATACGGACACCCATTTTTAACCTAATGGGTAAACTATTGGCATTGTACAACTCAATAGTGATCTCTCCTTGAAATCCCGGATCAACCCAGCCGGCATTTTGAATAAACAATCCCAGCCTGCCAATTGAGCTCCTCCCCTCCACAAATGCTGTTAAATCGTCAGGCAGCTCGATAAATTCCCGCGTCGTCGCCAGTAAAAATGCATGGGCTGGAATCACCACCTCATCGGCGACTATTTCTTCATATTCCGGCTTGTTAATCAAATCCAGTGTGCTGCTGCGATGTTCTGCCACTTTTAAATAATGGTTTCCCAATCGCAAATCAATCGATGCTGGCTGAATTTGCACTTCATCCAGCGGTTCGACTACCAATTTACCGTTGATAATCCATTCTCGAATTGTTTTATCAGATAAAATCATCAGCAAAATTTCCTTGTATTATTGTAGCCATACAGCCATCAGGCTACGCTATGAAACAATACTTCACCCGCAAATGCGCCTCCGGCGATTTTTTCACCCGAACGATGACGGCTACATCAATTATTTAATTGTATCGGAATTTCAAAGTTGTCGCCGAAAAAAAAGTACCGCAGCTTTCTCAGATGACAGAGATTTTTAGCTGTGAAATCATCTGTGAAATCGGCGAAATCTGTGATTGCTTTTCATTAATTAATTCGCCGAAGCTATGTTCTTTAGCCTGTTTAATTCATAAATCTTGCCACCAAGGCACCAAGTCACGAAGAATCACAAAGTTGTAAAAAAAGCATTCATAAAAAATATTCTGAGTCGATTAATTTCTTTTGCCTGCCAAGCTTTATATTTTCAATACTTTGTGTGCCTTTGTAT
>DSAU01000017.1 GCA_011046315.1 bacterium | reverse complement strand
CTACAATGAACAAATTTGTGCTAATTTGAGATTGATAAATAAAATAGATATTGACTATATTACAATACATTAATAATAACTCAAATTTACAAAAATGTCAAGCAATATTTTAAAAAAATATAGTTCGGATAAGTTAAGGAATTTCAAACAGAAAAAGTACTTGACATTGAGCAAAAAAATTCTATATTTATGAATGAGTACTCATTCACTACAATATTTGTTCTAATTTTATCCATTGAAAGACAGGTTTTAGAAAATGCAGAACAAAGAACATAACGATAAACGGGAAAGAATTATCAAAGCGGCAACCCAGGTTTTTGCACAAAACGGTTTTTATAATTCCAAGATATCTCAGATCGCGAAATTGGCAAAAGTGGCAGATGGAACCATTTATTTGTACTTTAAAAATAAGGACGATATCCTGATCTCGTTGTTTGAAGATGAAATGAATAAAATTATTAAAAACGTTCGTGATGAAATTGCACAGGAGTCCGGATTTGAGAATAAGCTGCGCAAGTTTATCGAAAAACATCTGAATTTAATTGGTGAAAATCGTCAGTTGGCTGAGGTGATGCAAATTGAATTACGCCAGAGTCATAAGTTTATGAAAGGCTATTCCGGCACTAAATTCAGCGATTATTTGAACATCATTTCAACGATCATTATCCAGGGACAGAAAGAGGGGAAAGTTCGCCAGGATATCGTCCCGGGAGTCGCCAAACGCATCCTTTTTGGCGCTCTCGATGAGATCTCCAGTTACTGGGTGCTATCAAAAAATAAAAAATACAGCTTGCAGCTTTCCGGAAAAATTATCGGGGATATTTTTATTGACGGAGTACTGAACCCGGATAAGAATCTGGTTTCAGCCGGTTGAGGACGAATGATTATAAGAATCCCCACATTAAAGAAAGCTGAACATCCATGTTATCTCAATATGTTACCCAGACCATACTTCAGCGTCGATTTTTTGATGTGAAGAAATTTTTTTGTTCCAAGCTAATTTCTATCGCAATATTTTCTTCCGGTATTGACTCCTTAAAATGAATCCCATTCATTTTTTATAAAAAAAAAGTTGACATTGTTAATTAATCTTTTATATTTAATCCATCGCCAGTTCAGCGGAATAGGTGTTTCGCCTGACCGCATTTTTAATTTTACAGGGATATAAAAAAATTAATAAACGGCGCTGCCGATTTTGTCATTGCTTTTCCATTGCATATTGAATTAACTCAGTTCAAATCGGGGTTCGATTTCTTTGGTGGATTTGGAGAAGTTATTGAAATTCAAATAATTCGAAACAACTGGCAGCCATTATCAAGTTTGTATCGCAATTACCATCACAGGCTGAAAATAAACGTTTTATAAATTTATTGACAAGGAGAATTTTATGAAAATTTTGGTTTGCGTCAAACAAGTTCCGGATACGGAGACTCGAATCAAGATCGGTTCCGATAAAAAGTCGATCGACGCCACTGACATCAACTGGATTTTAAATCCCTATGACGAGTACGCAGTTGAAGAAGCGATTCAGATCAAAGAAAAGCAAGGCGATACCATCGTGACCGTCATCAGCGTGGGACCGGAGCGTTCGGTCTCAGCCCTTCGAACCGCCGTTGCCATGGGCGCTGACGAAGCAATTTTGGTGAAAACTGATGATGATGCTTATCTCGATTCGCTGGCGGTTGCCAAGGCTCTGGTATCAGTGATTAAAGAGCTGGAGTTTGATTTGATTTTATGCGGTAAACAAGCGGTTGATGATGATAATTTACAAGTCGGTCCGATGGTGGCTGAATTGCTCGAGCTGCCATGTGTTACTTTTATTGCGGATCTGAAGTTGGAAAATGGCAAAGCCACCGCAAAAAGAGAGATCGAAGGTGGGACCATGGTCATTGAGACATCGCTACCAGCGGTATTGACAGCGGAAAAAGGATTGAATGAACCGCGCTATCCCGCATTGCGAGGCATCATGATGGCGAAGCGCAAGCCGATTGATGAAAGACAATTGCAATACATTGAGCCAAAGATCGATGTTGTTTCAGTTGAATACCCACCTACCCGGAAGGGTGGTAAAATAGTAGGAGAAGGCGCAGAGGCTGTGCCTGAATTGGTAAAATTGCTCAAAGAAGAGGCAAAAGTAATATAAAACCAATGAACTGAAGGTGTGATCACACTCTTTCTGAAGATAAATTTCTGGAGGATTTTATGTCAAAACCCGTATTTGTTGTGACCGAACAACGCGATGGTTTGTTTCGCAAGGTGAGTTTTGAAGCTCTCAGCGAGGGACGACGTATTGCCGATTCACTTGGAAGCCCGGTGGTTGCCATCATTGTGGGATCCGGAGTTGAAGCGCTTGCCGAGACCGCCGGACATTACGGCGCCGATCGGGCGCTGGTTGCGGATAGCGATATTTTTATCAATTATTCAGCTGAAGGTTATACCAAGACAATTTTAAAAGCCATTCAACAAGTTGATCCGGAGATAGTTTTAATTCCCGCTTCATCAATGGGAAAAGATCTGGCACCGCGACTGGCGGCTCGTCTTGATTGCGGATTGGCGGCGGATTGTATTGCATTAGCAGTTGACAATGGTCGAGTGCTGGCAAAGCGCACCATGTACGCCAACAAAATACTGGCTGATGTCCAATTCAACTCCACGCTTGGTATTGCATCGCTGCGCCCCAATATTTTTCCTGCTGCCCAACCTGATACATCCAGAAAGGCCACGGTTGAACCGCTTAAAGTTGATATCAGCCAAACAGATTTGAAAGCCGTGGTTAAGGAATTGATCTCCGGCGCGGGCGAAAAGATTGATATTTCCGAGGCGAATGTGATCGTAGCCGGCGGACGGGGCATGAAAGGACCGGACCAGTTTAAAATTCTCGAAAAATTAGCGGCTGTTTTGAAGGGAGCAGTCGGCGCGTCCCGATCGGCGGTGGATTCCGGGTGGCGGCAACATGCCGACCAGGTGGGGCAAACCGGTAAGACGGTGGCGCCGGATATTTATATTGCCTGTGGCATCTCCGGCGCGATTCAACACCTTGCCGGAATGTCTTCTTCAAAATGTATTGTCGCCATTAATAAGGACCCGGATGCTCCAATTTTTCAGCGCGCTGATTATGGGATTGTTGGCGATTTGTTCGAGGTCGTTCCCAAACTCACTGATGAACTGAAAAAAGTGGTTGAATAATTTTTAACAAGTTATTTCGGTTACAAGAATGACCGGTCACGTTTTGCGCTGAATGGCTGAGGTTGTTTGTTCAACAACGGATTGATTTTATTGGTCATTCGCCTTAATAAATAATGTGAATGCACTATTGTTTTTCTGAAAGGGGATTCCGATGCAAGCTTCAAGAGAAGTTTTTTGGAATATTTCCTATCATTTTTTGCTGTATCCATTAGCGATCGTTGCTGTTGGATTGTTCGTTTATGGCTTTTATCGCCGGATCAGGATTTGGAAGTTAGGCAAGTCGCAACAGATAACGGGGAGTTTCGGACAGCGATTGAAATTGCTGTTGATCTTTGCATTTGGCCACGCGCGGATTCTCAAAGAGAAATATCCCGGAATAATGCATGCGCTGATTTTTATCGGCTTTGCAATTTTGTTTCTCGGCACTGTCACTGTCAGTTTTGATTATGATATCTGGCATCTGTTGTTGGGCCAGAGTTCTTTTTTAGTCGGCGATTTTTACAAAATATTTTCGCTGATATTGGATATCGCCGGCGTTTTAGCTGTCATTGGCATTTTAATCGCCATGTTCCGGCGGTTTGTGCAGCGACCGCAAGGATTGAATCAGAGCGCAGACCAGAGTTTGGCGCTTATCTGGATTTTATTCATTTTAGTGACTGGTTTTATGGTGGAGGGAGCACGGATCGCTGCGACTATTCCCAAACCCAGCTGGGAAATTTGGTCTCCGGTTGGAATGGCGCTGTCGGATTTTTTCCCGACTGGAACGCTCGGATGGTATCAATGGCTGTGGTGGATCCACATGTTGACTGCGCTGGGATTTATAGCATACATCCCTTATTCATCGCGATTGCGCCATATTTTTACATCGGCTACCAATATCTATTTGCGCTCTCAGAAACCGATGGGAGAATTGTCAGCCATCGATATTGAACATGCTGAAACCTTTGGCGCAGGAAAGATCAATGACTTTAGCTGGAAACAGTTGCTTGATCTGGACGCCTGCACCAGTTGTGGACGTTGTCAGGACCAGTGTCCGGCTTTTAACAGCGATAAACCATTGTCCCCGAAAAAAGTGATTTTGGATCTGTTGGATAATTTAAATAAAAAGTCTTCGCAGTTGATCAAGGGCGAATCACTTGAAGGCGAAGCACCGCTGGTTGGCAGTGCAGTCCAGGCGGATGAAATCTGGGCCTGCACCACCTGTGCTGCCTGTGTTGAAGCCTGTCCGGTTTTTATTGAACAGATCGACAAAATTGTCGAATTACGCCGCGACCGGGTTTTGATGGATGGCGATTTTCCGAATGAATTAAATCAGACTTTTAAAGGAATGGAAAATAATTTCAATCCATGGGGCATTGGTTTTTCTTCACGAGCGGATTGGTCAGAGGGGCTGAACATTAAGCGATTGGATCAGGGGCAGCAAGCTGAATACCTCTGGTTTGTCGGTTGCGCTGGTTCGTTTGATGACCGGATAAAAAAGGTCTCTCAATCTTTTACGCGATTACTGAACAGCGTTGGATTGGACGTTGCCATTTTGGGAGCTGAAGAAAAATGCTGCGGTGAAACCGCCCGACGGTTGGGAAACGAATATCTGGCGCAAACCTTGATGGAAATGAACGTGGAAATGTTCAATGAACTCGGCGTTAAAAAAATAATCACCTTCTGTCCTCACTGTTTTAATACTTTAAAATATGAATATCCCCAATTTAAGGGAAATTTTGAGGTTGTTCATAGTACCCAGTTGTTGGCGGAGTTGATCCAGACCGGAAAGCTGAAAATTAAACCGAACAATTCCCCAAAAATAACCTTCCATGATTCCTGTTATCTCGGCAGGTATTCCAACATTTATGAACAACCACGGCAGGTGCTTAAAGCAATTTCTGGCAACGGCCTGATCGAATTAAAACGAAATAGAGAGCAAAGCTTTTGCTGTGGCGCCGGCGGCGGCAGAATGTGGCTTGAAGAAAATTTGGGACAGCGTATAAACCATCTGCGAACCGAGGAAATCATCTCCTGCCAGGTGAAAACTGTTGCCTCGGCCTGTCCCTATTGTTTGACTATGATCACGGATGGGTTGAAGGATAAAGACGCGATTGATAGCATTGACGCTTTGGATATTATCGAGTTGGTCGAAAAAAATCTATCCAGTTAACCTTTTATCGATGGGAATTAATCGTGCGAATACTCGGCAGGCTCACGAGTATCGGCTGATGACTTATCAGGATTAGATTAAAAATATGAAAGAGCTATTCAAAGGTTCAAATCTGTTAATCGGGGCGGTGATTCTTACGTTTGTCGCTCTGGTTACGTATATGATTACGCCGAACGGCGGTTATAATCAAAATGAAAATCATTTAACAAAGGTTTATTTTGCTGATAATATTTCAGTTGCTCACCAGCAACTTATCGATCGTTTTAATAATGAGTATCGGGGCAAGATAGAAGTTGTACCAATCAATCTTCCTTTCGCCAAATTCAGCACCAACGAGCGAAAAGAACTGTTGGCTCGAACGCTTCGCAGCAACAGCAGTCGAATTGATGTTTTTTCGGTTGATATCATTTGGGTACCTCGTTTCACCAGATGGTCACATCCACTCGATGATTATTTCTCCCAGCAAGATCGGGATAAACTCTTGAAATATCCATTACAATCCTGCTATTATGAAAATCGGTTGATGGCAATTCCATTTTATACTGATATCGGAGTGATGTATTATCGCCAGGACATTATTAGTTCATTGCCCGATGGCGCGGAAATTGAGCAAAAATTGAAAGCATCCATTACCTGGCAAGAATTCATCAACTTAAGCCGAAGATTTTCTCACCAGAACAATCCGTTTTATCTTTTTGCCGCCGACAATTATGAGGGCTTGATTTGCAGTTTTGTTGAGGGAATAGCCAGTCAAAACCAGAGTTTATTTGACAGCCAATCGCAGCGATTAAATACAACCGCTGGTAAAAAATCATTGCAATTATTGGTTGATCTGATCCATAAATACCAGATGACACCAGAAATCGTCACAAAATACGATGAGTTTCAGTGTTATCTTCATGCGCTAAAATATGATGGTATTTTTTTGAGAGGTTGGCCCGGATTTCTGCGCCACTATCGAACAGAAATGGAAGATACCAGCAAGTTCCAGTTTTTAAAAATGGCCCCGCTTCCTCATTTTAAAGGGGGACAACCAGCATTCGTTTTCGGCGGTTGGAATTTGATGATTTCGAAACATTCGAGCAAAAAGGATGAGGCCATGAAATTCATTAAATTCACCCAATTGTCCGAAAATCAAAAAATGATGTTTCAACAGGGCGGCTATTTACCAATAATTAATTCGATTTATCAGGACACATTATTTTTAGATCAAGAACCAGATCTCAAATTTTATCGTGGTTTAATGGAGAGGGGTATCCATCGCCCTTATATGGTGGATTATACAAAAATTTCGGATATCCTCTCATATCAATTGCATTTAGCCATAAAAAAACAGCAATCGGTCTCAAATGCATTAGAGCAGGCCTCCAGCTTGATCCAATCGAAACAGGTGCTCATCGAATAGAATTTATAGTGCTCACAATTTTCACTGATTATGCAAACAACTCAGCTATTCACTTTTGCTGTATAAACCACATCGTCACTGCGAGCGACCGCAGGGAGCGTGGAAATCTCCTGACTTTAAAAAAGATTGCTTCGGCTAAAAAATGCCTCGCAATGACGGGGGTAGCTGAAACATCTGTATAATCAAATAATTTTATTTGCACAAGTTCTGCAAGAAAAATATGTTTGCAACAATTTTGTAATTAAAGTTGTCAAAGAAAAACTTCTTTCAATACGAACGGCTTAATTTAGTACCAATAAGGGTCTGGCAAAATGAACACTCCAAAAAATCGATTTATTAAAAATCTAAAACGTTACCATTTTGAGTTAAAACATTTGCTCATCCTGTTAGCCGTACTAATATTTTTTCAGGTATTGGTTTCATTCGTCTACAAAATATCGTTGCAAAAGTTTTTAATAGAGACACAAAAGTGGTACCAGCGAGATTTTGCTGAACGATTAGCGAACTTAACTGCCACTTCTCTGGAAATGGTTCTGGAAACGACCCTGAAAAGCCGCCACCTGGAATATGGCGATGCCCGTAAGATCATTCAGGCTTTTAACATTATTCTCAGCCAGCAATTATTACAGCACCATGTTCAGGAGGTGTGCATTCTCGTCCATAATGGGGATGAAATTGTCGCCATTGATAACGGGCAGGTGCTTTTCGCCCATACTTTTGAAAACCAACACGACCTGCCGTTTTCGAATCAGTCTCATCGCACCGCGATTGCCATGTACAACCAGTTAGAAAAACAAATCATTACTTCGGAACAGATTTATAGCATTTTGGAAGGCGGGCAGACCTTTCATGTCTTTGTACCGTTTGTACCCAAAGGTGAGTATGCAGGAGCAGTATACCTGAAGATCACACCGGCGTTTGGATTTGTAACCAGCAGTATTATGTCGGGTTATAATGCAACCAGCCTTATTTTTACCGCGCTCATTTTCTTTGGCTTATTGGCGATGTTTTATATCTCATCCTATACCGTTCGTGAGCGAAATGAAGCGCAAAAATTGCTATTTGAGGAGCAAGAAAAAAAATTAAAAGAGCATATCAATCTTCAGAAAGAGGTCTTGTTTGCCAAACGAATTTATCACACCCATCATAAAGCAGAAAAGGTCATGGGATTTATAAAAGAAGATTTGGGCATGCTTTCGTTAGACAATATTGATGAGATTAAATATCGTGTGAATAAATACGCCAACTTCATCTCTCGTGTGATTTATGATATGAAATGGTTTGAACCACCAATTCACGCTATTAGAAATCCACTGTTTAAAACAAATTTGAATGAGTTAATTCGCTTTGTTGTTAATAACATTTTTCTAAGAACCTCTACAACATCGGAACAGTACTCTTTTGATTTGGATTTGGATGAAAATTTGCCCATTGTCAATGTCAATGAATTTGTAGTATGGGAGATTATCGACCCGCTTGTTCAAAACAGTATCGAACATGCAGGCGATAGCAATATCATCATAAAAATTAAAAGCCACTATCATCGCGAATTCTCCCTTTCAGTAATTTCTATTTCAGATAATGGAACCGGAATTCTGCCTGCTTTATTGGAAAGAAATGAACAGGGTATCAAACGGATATTTCTGGAAAACATTTCCACGAAAAATGAAAATCAGCGATCGGGATATGGATGCTATATCGCTTACGAAATCGCCACTCAACGCTGCGGCTGGCAGATGGATGTGGAGAATTTACCGGACAGGGGATGTTGTTTTAAAATTACCATCCCACATAACTAATCCAAACTCTAAAGCTAACTAATCGGAGTAAGAATTTAAAATTTTTGGTTTTAAAAATTTATTATTTTCTATTGGTTCATTTGAAATTTACAGTTTTCATATTATTCAGAAGCACGTTATTTTAAAGGCAATAAAATAGGTGTATTATGCTATCAAACCAGAAAATAAACGTTTTGCTAATTGAGGACGAAGAATTCGATGTTCAGCGAATTCGAAAGACCGTTCAACCCTTTTCGGATCGGATTCAAATTAAGGAGGTTGTCTCCAATGGTCAAATAGCCTTAAATTTGTTGAAGCAAAGCAGCAAATCCTTTGATGTCGTTATTATGGACTATCAGATCACAGGCGGAATCATGGGCGAAAACCTGATTCGCAAAATAAAAACAATAAATCCCACGCTGCAGATCATCGTTGTCACCAAGATGACCATTAACATGACCGATTATGAATTTGCCAACAGCCTGTTGGAAGCGGGCGCAACCTGGTATTGCACTAAATACCCGGGTGATATCGAAGATTATATCTACCAGCCTACCGATTTTATTTTAAGCATTTTTAATGCGTTCGAAAAGAAAAAGCTGGAAGAAGAAAGGTTGCGATCTAACAAAAAGTTATTAAATAATATCAACGATATTTTATCGAAACATCAGATCATTGGAGTCTCACCTTCCATTCAAAAATTACAGGAACAGATTCGACAGTGTGCAGCTACCGACGCCAACACTTTGATTGCTGGTTCTTCGGGTACCGGCAAGGAGCTGGTGGCTGTAAATATTCATTATACAGGAAGACGAAAATTGGAAAATTTTGTCCCTATCAATTGCGGTAGTTTGCCCGATAGTTTGATTGAAAGTGAATTATTTGGTTTTGAAAAGGGTTCTTTTACAGGCGCCGAATCGAAAAAGCTGGGCTTGTTTGAAGTTGCCAATCATGGCACAATTTTTTTAGATGAAATTACTGAATTACCGCTTAATGCCCAATCCACTTTGCTGCGCGTTCTTCAGGAGGGAGAAATCGACAAAATTGGCAGAACTCAAAAATTAAAAGTTGATGTGAGGATCATTGCTGCTACCAATAAAAATCTCGAACAGGAAGTTCGTGAAAAGCGATTCCGAGAAGACCTCTACTATCGTATAAATGTCGTTTCGCTATATATCGAGCCATTGTCAAAAAGAAAAGAAGATATCCCGTTATTGATCGAATATTTCATGGATTTATTCAGCAAAGACATGAATCGGGCAGCTCCGACTTTGAATGATAAAGCATTGGTTACATTGGTGAATTACTCCTGGCATGGAAATGTTCGGGAGCTTCAAAATGTAATCCAACGGCTGCTTTTTATCGGCAAAAAAACCCTCGATGAAAACGATGTCCAGAAGGCTTTGGGGCTAAAAACGGGACTTAATCCATATCAAAGCCAGAACCGATTAGATCTGTGGGATTCACAACGCATCGAACCCTGGCGTGAAATCGAGAAAAAAGTAAGACGGGAATATTTTAGCTTTGTGCGGGATCATACCTCATCCGATGCGGAAGCGGCCCGGAAGCTGGGGCTGGCGCCGCCGAATTATCATCGAATGTGCAAAGAACTGGGATTGAAATAGATATAGTTTCAAGTAGTGCATATTCGAATCTGCAAATTTCTTCGATTGGTTTGATTGATGAGATTTTAATTTTTCAATTCCTCTATTATTAAAATAATAACATATTATTATCACAATGATAATTTAATCACATCTTTAAAAACACCCAGCACTATATAATCCTTTAAAATTTTTATTGTTATATTTGTCGTTTGAATCTGGCTTAATTCTTGTAGATATTTCAGAATTGATAAGTGATAAACAATGGAAAACAAACAATGCAAATTTTAAGATACTTATTCATAATCTTGACCACACTCATTTTATTCCCACAGAGCGGACGAGCTTATTTGAAAACTCAGGGACGTGAAATCGTTGACTCCAATGGAGAAAAAATTTTGCTGCGAGGATTTGGACTGGGCGGCTGGCTGGTACAGGAAGGTTATCAGCTCCGCATTCCAGGTTTTGGGTCGCCGAGTTCCATTCGAAACATGATCGTTGATCTAATCGGACAGGAGAATGCGGATCAATTTTACCAGCAATATATCAAAAATTATGTGACGGAGGAAGATATTCAGGAGATCGCTTCATGGGGTGTCAATTCCATTCGGCTGCCATTCAACTATCGGATGCTGACACCAGAGGATCAGCCTGGGGTCTATCTGGAAGAGGGATTTCAGATCATTGATCGGCTGTTAGAATGGTGCGAGAAAAATAAGCTCTATCTGATCCTTGATATGCATTGCGCGCCAGGTGGGCAGAATAAAGACAACATCAGCGACGCCGACGGCATAGAAGCGCGTCTCTGGACCAATCCTGTAAACCAGGATCGCACCGTTGAAATATGGCACAAGATTGCCGAGCGCTACGCCACCGAAGAGTGGATCGGAGGTTACGACCTGCTGAATGAACCTGTATTGCCGCCCGGCTATTCCAATCGTGATCTGCGCGCGCTGTACATGCGGATTACCCAGGCGATCCGTGAGGTCGATAACAATCACATTGTTTTTATAGAAGGCAACTGGTACGCTACCGATTTTAATCTGCTGACGCCGCCGTTCGATGTGAATATGGTTTACAGTTTTCACAAATATTGGAATGAAAATAGCCAGTCCTCCATTCAGAAATATTTGACGATCCGGAGTCAGACAAACTGTCCGCTATGGCTGGGAGAATCAGGTGAAAATTCGAACACCTGGTTTTATGAATGCGTACAGTTGATGGAGAGAAATAATATCGGCTGGAACTGGTGGACCCACAAGAAGATCGAGACCACAACCAGTCCCTACTCCGCACCCATTATAGCGCATTACCAACGCGTACTGGATTATTGGAACGGACAGGCATCAAAACCGACAACGGAATACGCCACAGCCGCACTGTTGCTGATGGCGGATAACTTGCGGCTTGAAAAATGTGATTTTCGTCCCGATGTGTTGGAAGCGCTGTTACGTTCCGATTTTGGGGTCAGACCCACACCCTACAAATCCCATCGACTACCTGGCACGATTCATTGTGTGGATTACGATTTCGGAAATGTGGGTGTTTCTTATTCCGACACCGATTATCAAAATACACATGGTCTGGGCAGCGGCGATGTGTGGAACCGGGGAGGCAAATATCGCAATGATGGCGTTGATATTGAAATCAGCAATGATGCAAAAGGCGCGCCTTACAATGTCGGCTATATTGAAACCGGGGAATGGCTGCTGTTTACTGTGATAGTGGAGGATTCGGGCGAATATAGCATTGATTTTCGAGTGGCATCGATTGGAAGTAGCGGAAAATTACAATTGTATCTCAACAATCAACAATTGACCAGTACAATTCCTGTTCCCAATACAGGCGGCTGGAAGAGCTGGCAGACCATTTCGACTGTTGAAAATATATGCATTCCAGCAGGCATGCATGCGTTAAAGCTGGTATTTGTCCATGGGGGATTTAATATCAATTTGTTGCAGTTTCATCTGAAATCAGCGCCGGTCAGGGAAGGTTATCACTTTGACCAGGTGACGGACACAGTTTTCCTGGCACAGAATTATCCCAATCCGTTCAATCAGACCACACAGATACCGGTCTTTTTATTAACACCACAGCAAGTGAATTTAAAAATTTTTAATCTCAATGGCGCACTTGTAAAAAATATTTTTGATGGTTTGCTCGAAACTGGCTTTAATACTATTCCCTGGGATGGCACCAATCGCTACGATCAGAATGTTGGATCAGGATTTTATCTGTACCAGTTCAGTGTCAATGGTGCGCAGTTGACAAAGACGATGATTTTACAGAAGTAAATTATAAGCCGGTTTGATTTGATAAAACATATTGGAGACATGCGATGAAATTTTTAAAATTCACCTTACCATTATTTCTCATCTGCACATTAACCTTAACTGCTCAAAATTCACTCATCAACCCCGATATTGAAAATCGCATTGAATCACTCGTTCAGCAGATGACACTTGACGAAAAAATCGGTCAACTGCATCAGGTTAGTGGTTACAATGAAAATTTAAAACAACAGATTCAGCAGGGTAAAATCGGTTCATTTTTGAATGTGAAGGGTGCAACAGCAACCAATGAAATACAGCGGATTGCTGTCGAGGAATCTCGATTAAAAATACCATTGATCTTTGGTCTTGATGTGATTCATGGGTATCGAACCATTTTTCCGATTCCGCTGGGAGAGGCATCGAGTTGGGATCCAGATTTGGTGGAAAGAACATCAGCGATGGCGGCGAGGGAAGCAGCAGCCAGCGGCATCCATTGGACGTTTGCGCCAATGGTCGATATTGCCCGCGACCCTCGTTGGGGCAGGATCGCCGAAGGTCATGGCGAAGACCCTTACCTGGGATCTGTTTTGGCCGCTGCAAAAGTGAGAGGATTTCAGGGGAAAAGCTTAAACGATCCCTTCACTATTGTTGCCTGCCCGAAGCATTATGTTGCCTATGGCGGCGCCCAGGCCGGGAGAGACTACCATGCCGTTGATATTTCCATTAATACGCTTCGAGAAATTTATCTTCCCCCTTTTAAAGTGGCTGTTGATGCCGGCGCTGGTACGATTATGAGCGCTTTTAATGAATTGAACGGCGTTCCCACTTCTGCCAATCTCTTTACCCTGACACAGATTCTTCGAAACGAATGGGGATTCCAAGGGTTTGTGGTCAGTGATTGGAATTCTATCGGCGAACTGCTCAATCATGGTATTGCCGCCACACCCGCCGAGGCAGGAATAAAAGCATTGCTGGCAGGGGTGGATATGGACATGATGGGTTTTGTCTATGCCAACAATCTGGCAGATCTGGAGAAACAGGGAATAATAAGTGAAAAAACCATTGATGAAGCCGTGCGTCGGATATTGCGGATCAAGTTCCAGCTTGGGCTGTTTGAGCACCCGTTCATCAATCCGGAATTTGAAAAAACGACCGTTTTGAGCAAAGAAAATTTAGCACTGGCGCGGGAGAGCGCTCAGAAATCAATAGTCCTTTTAAAAAATGATAATCAGCTTTTGCCGCTTAATAAAAACATCAAATCGTTAGCTGTGATCGGACCGTTAGCTGACAATCGACATGATCAGCTTGGCTGCTGGCATTGTGAAGGCAAAGATATCGATGTTGTAACCGTGCTGGAAGGCATTCAATCAAAAATTCCCACCGAAAAAATCCGATATACCAAAGGTTGTGAAGTTCAGGGAGGGTCAGAAAAGGAAATTCTAAAAGCTGTTGAAATTGCCCAAAATGTCGAGGCAGCGATTTTGGTAGTTGGTGAGAGTGCGGACATGAGCGGTGAAGCTGCCAGCCGCTCATCACTTGATCTGGCAGGCTATCAGAAAAAATTGGTCAAAGCGGTTTACGAAACGGGCACGCCGACAGTTGTGGTGTTGATGAATGGTCGTCCGCTCACCATCCCCTGGATCGCTGAAAAAATCCCGGCCATTCTGGAGACCTGGCAGTTGGGCGTTCAATCTGGCAATGCCATTGCCGATGTAATTTTTGGCGACTATAATCCTGGCGGAAAATTGCCGGTAACTTTTCCCCGAACTGTGGGACAGGTGCCGATTTTTTACAATCATAAAAATACCGGCAGGCCTTCCGGCTCTGATAAATTTACCTCAAAGTATCTGGATGTTCCTGTAACTCCCCTGTTTCCATTCGGCTACGGTCTCAGCTATACAAAGTTTAAATTCAGCAATTTGAAAGTTACCGTCGAAAAAACTGATGACATGACCAAAATATTTGCCGGAGTTGAAGTTCAAAACATTGGCGATCGCATTGGAGATGAAATTGTCCAGCTTTACGTTCAGGATGTTGTGGCAAGTACGACGCGCCCCGTCAAAGAGTTAAAACGGTTCCGGCGCATCAGCTTGGAGCCGAATGAAAAGAAAAAAGTGGAATTTCAACTTAATACCAACGAGCTGGGATTTTACAACCAAAACCTGGAGTATGTTGTTGAGCCCGGTGTTTTCAAAATATGGGTTGGACCGAGTTCGGTGCAAGGACTTGAGGGAAGTTTTGAACTGACAGATAATTGAATATCTGCCAGTAAATCGCCTTGATGCGATTCACTGAAATGCATAAAGGCATTTAACTGGGCGTCTTTTACAGTACCGAGAATAATTTAAGGAGCGAATCATGAAGCGAAAACTGTGGCCAATTTTGATGACTTATTTAATGAGCTTTTTATTTTTAATTTCAAATCCAGCCAGATCAGAAACTAAAAAGCTGGATAGAAAAATTGATGACTTGCTATCCAGTATGACTATTGAAGAAAAGATCGGTCAGATGACCCAGATTTCGATTGAGATCTTAACTATTGATGGTGCTAAGCCTGAAGATCGAGTCGAGTTGGATATGCAGAAATTGCGCCAGGCAGTTGTGAAATATAATGTTGGCTCGATATTAAATGTGGGAACATCAGCTCATCCATTGGATCATTGGCAGAAGATTATCACTACTATTCAGGACGTTGCGACCAAAGAGACACGATTGAAAATACCGATCATCTATGGCATCGATGCTATTCATGGAGCAAGTTATACCAAAGATGCGACACTTTTCCCCCAAAATATTGGGATGGCAGCGACCTGGAATACTGAACTGATGAAAAAAAATGGTGAGATTACAGCTTATGAGGTCCGCGCCAGCGGTATCCTATGGAATTTCAATCCCGTGCTTGATGTTGGACGGCAACCGCTCTGGTCTCGACTTTGGGAGACCTTTGGCGAAGATCCCTATCTTGCCGCAACCCTGGGCGCCGCTTATGTGAAGGGTCAGGAAGGCGATGAAAACAATATCGGTGCGAACGACAAAGTAGCGGTTTGTATGAAACATTATCTTGGCTATAGTTTCCCATTAACAGGCAAAGATCGGACGCCCGCCTGGATTCCCGAGCGAATGCTGCGAGAATATTTTCTGCCCCCCTTCCAGGCTGCCATCGAATCTGGCGCTCATACATTAATGGTTAATTCTTCAGAAATCAATGGTGTTCCGGTTCATTCCAGTTATTTTTATCTGACAGAGTTATTGCGGAATGAGCTTGGTTTTAAGGGATTTACCGTCTCGGACTGGTCCGATATTAAAAATTTGCACGAGCGCGAGAGAGTAGCTGCTTCTCAAAAAGATGCGGTAAAGATGGCGGTGATGGCAGGGATTGATATGAGCATGGTGCCGTTGGATTACAGTTTTTATGAGTTATTATTGGAATTAGTCAAAGACGGCAAAGTTCCCGAATCCCGAATTAATGAAGCAGTTGGCAGAATTTTAAAAGTAAAATTTAAATTGGGTTTGTTTGAAAACCCATATCCTGATAAATCATTGAACAATCGATTCGCTTGCCAAGAATTCCAGCAAGTCAACCTGCAAGCGGCACAGGAATCGATCACATTGTTGAAAAACAATAACCAGACATTGCCGTTGGCAAAAAACAAAAAAGTTTTGGTCACAGGTCCCACGGCAAATTTGTTATCTTATTTAAATGGCGGCTGGACCATTACCTGGCAGGGAGATCGTGAAGATTTATACCCCAAAAATAAGTTTACGATTTTGCAGGCGATTCAAAAGAAAATCGGTGAATCTAATGTAATCTATGAGCCAGGAACATCAGTTGATGAAGAAATCGACATTCCAGCAGCGGTCGAAGCGGCAAAAAATGCGGATGTGGCGATCGTCTGTATTGGAGAGAAAACCTATTGTGAAACGCCAGGAAACATCCTCGATTTAACGCTGCCTGCCGTGCAATTGAATTTAGTCTCGGCTATCGCAACCACAAAAACGCCAGTAGTGCTGGTGCTGGTCGAAGGACGGCCCCGAATTATCAGAGAAATCGTAGATAAAGCTGATGGAATTTTGATGGCATTTCTCCCGGGTATGGAAGGTGGACCTGCCGTTGCCAATGTGCTATTTGGAGACTGCAATCCCAGCGGAAAACTGCCGATTACCTATCCCCGCTATCCAAATGATCTCACTCTCTACGATCATAAATACAGTGAAAATTATAATCTCGATTGTCGATATAATCCTCAATTTCCGTTTGGATTTGGGTTGAGCTATACCAGCTTTGATTACAGCAATTTAAAGATCGATAAAAAAGAGATACACCAAGATGAGTTGTTGACGATTTCAGTTCAGGTGAAAAATTCTGGTGACCGGGCAGGAAAAGAGGTGGTTCAACTCTATTTGAGTGATCTTTATGCCTCAGTGACCCCTTCTGTAAAAAGATTGAAGCGATTTGAAAAAGTAGCTTTGAAACCAGGTGAATTAAAAACGATTAGTTTTGTTTTGAATCAAAAAGACCTCTCATTTATTGGAAGAGATAATAAACCCGTGGTGGAGCCCGGCGAATTTGAAGTGATGATCGGCGGTTTGAAAGAGAAATTTACCTTTAGTTTTAAATAGTTCAGTAATTGGGTAGCCGGGTGATTAAGTCATTTGGATACCGGGCGATTAGCAATTGGCTTGTGATGATTATCGCTAATAAACTTTTGCGTTATCTTTTTGATAATAGCCAATTATTAAAATAATAAGTGAATTGCTCCAATTGCGATTTCAAATAAACATAAGTCTAAAAAAAATAATAGGTGAAAAGTTCTAAATAACGTGGTATAATAATTGCCATTTTAAAAACATTAAAATTTTGAGGGAGGGATATGTTTCAAAATTTGGCCCCGTTGGATATCACTTTTATTCTGATCTATTTTTCACTTTTATTTGCAGTTGGATTTTATTTCTCCAGAAAAGAGAAAAGCAGCACCGAATATTTTCTTGCGGGCAGGCGTGTCGGCTGGATAGCGATTGGCGCTTCTTTGTTTGCTTCAAATATTTCCAGCGAACACTTTATCGGTCTGGCTGGTTCAGGCGCAAGTCGGGGGTTGGCAGTCGGGCATTTTGAATGGATCGCCTGTTTTATTTTGTTGATCCTGGGCTGGGTCTTTGTACCTTTTTATTTGAAATCGGGCGTCTTTACAATGCCAGAATTTCTGGAACGCCGCTACAATAAATCCAGCCGTATGTACCTTACCAGCGTTTCGATTGTCGCTTACGTAATCACCAAAATATCAGTCACATTGTTTGCTGGCGGGCTGTTATTGCATGAAATTTTAGGCTGGGATATTGCCACCTCAGCCATCGTGATGGTCATTGTAGCTGGAATATATACCATTGCCGGCGGACTTAAGGCAATCGTTCATGTCGATGTGCTACAATCTTCTGTTTTGATTCTGGGAGCAACGACGCTCACAATTCTCGGTTTGCAGGAAGTTGGCGGATTTTCCGGATTGCAGGAAAAAGTACCGGTAGATTTTTTCAGCATGTTCAAGCCGTTATCTGATCCGGACTTTCCCTGGACAGGTATTATCTTTGGAGCGCCGATTCTGGGCGTATGGTATTGGTGTACTGATCAATATATCGTCCAGCGAGTGCTTGGTGGGAAGAATATCAATCATGCAAGGACTGGTACCATTCTCGCCGGCTTTTTGAAGATTCTTCCGGTTTTCATCCTGGTGCTGCCCGGCGTTATCGCTTATGCTTATTTTAATGATCCTGATATTGGCGATAAAGCATATCCATCATTGGTCGCCAGTCAGTTGCTTCCCGCAGGCATCAAAGGTATCGTAATCGCCAGCCTGTTGGCGGCATTGATCTCGTCACTCGCCAGTTGTTTTAATAGCAGCTCTACTTTATTTACCATGGATTTTTATCGTGAATTTCGTCCCAATAGCTCAGAAAAAGAATTGGTGTTGGTGGGAAGATTGGCAACCACGGTGCTTGTGATTCTGGGTATTATGTGGGTTCCTTTCATCAAATATATCAGCTCACAAATTTATATTTATTTACAAAGCGTTCAGGCGTATATCAGCCCACCGATTGCAGCGGTGTTCATCTTAGGAATTCTTTGGAAACGAGTCAACGGCAAAGGAGCGATCTGGTCTTTGATTACAGGAGCGATCATTGGGGCATTTCGCCTGGTTGTTGAATTGCTCTATAAAGCAGGCAAAATTGAAGGCTCGTTCCTTCAATTTGTCGCAGAGGCAAATTTTCTCCATTTTGCCATCTTCCTGTTTATTGTTTCAGCCAGCATACTCATTTTAGTCAGCCTGATGACCAGTTCTCCTGAAAAGAAAAGAGTTACCGGGTTGACCTTTGCCACTGCGCATGAGGTAAAAACTGAATTCACAGAAATGATCGAGAGTCGAAACCCAACCTGGACCAAAATTAACATCGGTTTGTCAATTTTATTGGTAGCTACCATTATCTTTCTATATACACGGTTCTTTTAAATTAACTTTGAAAGGAGGTGAAATGGTACCAAAGAAATTCAACATACTTATTAAATGCTGCGGAGTCAGGTTGACAAGATCGATTTTTTTCAAGCTAACCAACGCCCCCTGACCTCTTTTAAAAATGGGGACTAAAACTAAGTTCCTTTTTCTATCAGAAATCAGCAGATGGGGTGATTTGAAGGAGATTTCGATGCTAGATCTGACGAAGCAGTACTAATTATCCAAACTTATTTAACCAAATTTAAATCAAAGGAGCGAGTAATGAAAAGATTGTTTCTATCATTCGTTTTTTTAGTGGCGATCACATCGATCGCTTTGGGACAGATGATTAACAATTTTGATTCTGCCCCGGCAGATACCAACTATTGGTCCTATTTTACTAATCATGGCGGCCAACATTACCAGACCAGTGACAATGCTGATTCTGCCAAGGGTTGGATTTTAATTGATTATATCACTGATCCGGTTTATGAAGGAACTGGCGCGATGAAACTGGAATATAGCGCTCACAACATTGAAGGCTGGGGCGGATACACCAAGCTGGAGCACTGGCATCCCGATTCAAACGCAGTTTATGACTGGTCAGCTTATGATTCGGTTGCGTTTTGGTATTATAATTCGGTTCCGCAATCGCTCGCTGGCAGAGTCCATTTGCGATTCAATCTCCATGATGTGAGCGACTCACCCGATGGCGCTAAAACTTACAGTGTCCTTCAATCAGAGTATTACTATTCATTTCACTATATTTTAGATGCTGAGCCGGGCTGGAACAAAGTTCAACTACCATTAATAGAAGACCCCAATGCATGGAACGGCGAGGCTTTCAACTTGACGGGTTGGGCAGGAATTAGCGGTAATGTCAAACTCGATCCCGATAAGATCAAAGGTTTTTCTTTTGAATTTTCAATCAGCGGTGGCGGACAAGGCGATCATGCTACCGGAACCGTCATTATCGACAATTTGACCCTGGTCGGTAGAAAGCATCGTGATTTCATCTTCTTCAACGGAAGAGCGCTCCCCAACAACTTCAGCTCATGGGCATGGGGACAATCGACCATCGAAGTTGAAGAAGGCGCTGGTGTAATTGAAGGAACCAATGCCTTAAAATGGGTTCAGGGAGACGAATGGGGGAACGGTTGGACCGGGATGGGATTTACCATTGATCCGCCGTACAATATGGAATTTGAATGGGAAACTGATACACTCAAATTCAAGTTAAAGGCTGAAGAGGGCGTTGGAGTTTTAAGGGTACAGCTTGAAGACGGTACTGCTAAAGTTGGTCAGGCTTTTACGCCAACGACTGATAACCAATGGCATGATTATGTTTTTAAATTGAGTGAATTGCCGTACCAGGATGGCACCTCGGACTTTAATCCCGCCAACGTTGTCGTTATTGGAATGATGGCAGAAGGATCTGGTGTTGCCGGAAAAGTTGTCTACATAACAGATTGGTGGACAGGTGATCCGGAGATTGATGTTGTAGCGCCGCTTGCGCCGACTAATGTTCAGGGAGTGGCCGGTCAATATTATAACCTGGTGATCTGGGAAGATGTGCCCGGCGAAGCAGGAGAAGTCTATAATATCTATGCCAGTGAAAAGCCTATTACTACACTTGATTCACCCGACATAGAAACCGTAGCAACGGGTATCATGGAAGGAGAGCAAGCTGTTGCCCACTTTATCTATTATCCGTTGAAAGATCAGAACGTGGAATATTACTATGCCGTCAACTGTAAAGATGCGGCAGGAAATGTTGGACCAATAGGAACATCGGGCGCGGTTTCCAACGCGGCAAAAGGAATACCCACCATCGCCTTAAATGCACCAGCAAATTTTGCAGTGGACGGTGACTTGAGTGAATGGGAAGCCAGCGGTATCAGACCTTTTGTGCTCAAACCTGAAACCGATCATGTGCCGGTTGGGGTTGTAAATGACAGTCTCGACCTTAAAGCCACCGTTTACCTGGCTATTGACGAGGATTATCTGTATGTTGCCGCTGATGTCGTTGATGATGTCTACCACTATGGCGAAGGAAATTGGTGGGATCAAGATGCTTTCCAGATTTTTATCGGTTTTTATGATCAGCGGGGACCCAAGCATACAGCTATAAAAAGGGGATCGGAACCAGACCACATCATTTACTTTGTTGAGGATAGAATCCAGCATGATGTCGCTGGTGGTGGTGTTCTTTATACGCCAGAGCATGAGAATTATCATTTCGAACCGTTGGGCGGTTCCGATTATTTAATTGAAGCTAAAATTCCGCTGGATTCTCTGGTAGCCGGCACTGATATTAGATTTTATCGCGAGCGTGGTATGCGGATACCATTAGATCTATATTTACATGATAATGATGGCGCTGGATGGGAAGGGAACCTCGGTTTCTCACAAATCAGCACCGATCATCAATGGCAGAATCCTGCTGAATGGGCTTATACCTGGATTGGTGATACAACCCATGTAACCTCAGTTGAAAAAAGCAAAAAATTTACGACGGTGGGTTCTTATGAGCTTTTCCAGAATTATCCCAATCCGTTTAATCCGTCGACCACGATCCAATATACGTTGGCCAAAGCAGGAATGGTAAAAATAGAGCTGTTCAATATGCTGGGACAACGGATGAAAACTTTGGTCAATGAATTTCAGCAAGAAGGCAGCCATACGATTCATTTTGATGCTAAAGAACTCTCATCAGGAATCTATTTCTACCGTATCCAAGCTGGTGATTTTACCAGAACGATGAAGGCGATTTTTATGAAATAATTTAGTGGAGTACAATCCCTTTACAGGCTGTCCATGAACTCATAAAAAATAAAAAATACATGTCATTGCGATCCCGCTTTAGCAGGAGAAGCAATCTCTTTAATTATAGTGACTTATGTTGAAGAATGCTTCGGGAAATTACGGTTCGCAAAGACATTAAACTAAAAAAATTTAAGGTTCATGGACACGCTGTTTATGGATTGCAAGCATAGTGCGGTGTATAACAGCACCGCACTCCTGCATCAAAAAAACGGACTGTAGGACAAGTTATTAACTTGTCCTGCAGTTCTATTTTCAAAATTATGTCCAGAGGGATTATAATTATGAACACAACCAGATTTAGAATTATCGTGTTTTTCCCGTTCGTTTTATCGTTATTATTCACCCCCCTTTTCGTCTATGCGCAAACGACTGGCAAAATTGCCGGAAAAATAACGGATGCAGAAACGAAAGATCCGCTGCCAGGAGCGAATGTAGTCATCGAAGGTACCACCTTAGGCGCTGCATCAGGTATGGAAGGTGATTTTTTCATCATCAATATTCCGCCCGGTCAATATGTGCTTCAAATCACCATGATTGGCTATGAAGCGCTCCGAATGGAAAACTTGCATGTCTCTGTTAATCGTACCAGTTATATTGACGTAAAATTAAAACCCACCGTGCTGGAAGGACAGGAAGTTGTTGTCGAAGCAGAGAAAATTACCATTAAAAAAGATCAAACTTCCTCGATACGAAACGTATCTTCCGATCAGATCAATATGTTACCGGTGGAAAGCGTTTCAGCCGTTGTAAATCTGCAAGCTGGAATTGTAAACGGCCATTTTCGTGGTGGCAGGAACACCGAAGTCGCCTATCTGATCGATGGCATTGAAGTTACCGAAGCGTTTGGTGGCCAGGGACGAACTGTTGATTTGGAGCCCGAATCGATTCAGGATCTGGAAGTCATCACCGGAACATTCAATGCAGAGTATGGTAATGCTATGAGTGGCATTGTCAATGCGGTAACCAAAGATGGGGGGAAAAGGTTTAGCGGTTCCATTTCAGTCAATTCAGCCAATTATTTTACACCTCATAAAGATATTTTTATCGGGTTAAAGGATAGCGAATTGAATCGCAACCAGGACTACAAATTTCAGCTTAGTGGCCCGGTATGGGGTGATCTCATCACTTTTTTCACCAATTTTCGCTACCAGGATAATAAGAACCATCTCAATGGAATCCGCCGTTTCAAAGTTGATGACTATAGTTATTTTTTACACGATGATTCCACGCAATGGTATTCCGAGCATAATGGCGATAATGCTTATGTATCCCTGGACAGGGATGAAAATGTCTCTTTCATGGGCAAACTAACCTTCAAACCGAAGGCGAATTTTAGAATGTCCCTTTTTTACAACCATAACAAAGATATTTGGAATGACTATGAGCACGCATACAAATACAATCCTGATGGTAAGCCAGCATCTCATCGTCAGACCGATATTTATATGGTTGGCTTTAACCACATGTTATCGCCCAGGTTGTTTTATGAGCTAAAACTATCTTATCTTGATAATTACAACGGCTGGTATGTTTACGAAAATCCACTTGATCCCCGCTATATTCATGATGCTTATCATAATATCGAAGGCCCAGCATTTTATACCGGGGGACAGGAAAAAGTCAACAGCAAACATACCATGATTGACCGAAATGTTAAGTTTGATCTCACCTGGCAGATAAATAAAAATCATTCGCTCAAAGCAGGATTCGAATACACCTATCACAATCTGAAACGAGCATGGTCAGAGATCAGGAATAAATACTCAGGCACCGAGGCCGAGGGAGAGTCGTATTTTGATTTTGAGCGTATGAAGCTCGTTTTTCCAAATTATGAGCCAGTGATCTATCCTGATTTTTCAGTCTATTCTGATATCTATAATGTCAAGCCTATCGAATACTCTGGTTATCTACAAGATAAAATGGAGTTCGATGAAATGGTCATCAATTTTGGGGTTCGATATGATTATTTTCACCCCAAAACTTACTATCCATCACAACGTCGAAATCCAGCTAACCAATTGAGTTTTCCCGATAATCCTGAACAGATGTCAAAAAAAATGTGGGCGGATCCAAAATACCAGATCAGTCCTCGTCTCGGTCTTGCCTATCAATTGAGAAAGACTGCATTGCTTCATTTCAGCTATGGACACTTTTTTCAGATGCCGCCAATGTACGCCATGTACCAGAATCATTCCAAACAGGTGGCGCCAACCAGCTATGAAACAACCATGGGTGATCCACAAATAAAAGCGCAAAAGACAGTTCAGTATGAAATCGGACTGTGGCAGGAAATCATGAAAGGAATGGGCATCGAGGTGGTCGTCTTTTACCGCGACATCTACGATCTGCTCAGCGCCAAAGTGGTGAGCACCTTTAACCAGATAAAATATGGACTTTACAGCAACAAAGACTATGGCAATGTAAAGGGCCTTGAGCTAAAATATGACTTTGCGTACAAGAATTACACTGCCTTTCTCAATTACACGCTCCAATATACCCGGGGCAACGCCGACAATCCCACCCAGACTTTTGATCGGGCTGGCAATAACCTAGATCCCATTAACCGCCTGATTCCAATGAGCTGGGACCAGAGACATACATTGAATGTCACTGTTGGTTATAATACCGCCAAATACGGAACCACTCTAACAGGATATTACAATTCGGGATCGCCATACACCTGGCAGCCGGTCAGTGAAAGTATCCTGGCACGGGTTAACCTCTATCCCAATAATGCCTGGCGACCCGCTCGCTATAACGTGGATATGAACAGTTATTATAATTTCACGGTTTTGAAAGATTTAAAATTGCGATTGACACTAACAGTTTATAATTTGCTCGATCGACTGAATGAAGAATGGGTCAATGCTCAGACAGGCCGGGCTTATACTGCCATAATGCGACCGACGGATTTAGCCAGCCATCGCAGCAATTTTAATCAGTACATTGATCGAATCCAGAATCCGTCGATGTATTCAGCGCCAAGAATGGTCAAATTGGGATTGGGAATTGTTTTTTAATTGACGACATGCAAAATATCCTTTTAACTTACAACCAAGAGGAAAATTACATAGCTGTTTACCAGAGCCGTAAAGGCTGAAAAAAAATCGCTTATTTTAGACGAGGTTTTAATATGAAAAAAATGTTCACTTTTTTCATTACGATTGTTGTTCTTCAATTCATTATCCTGTCGAGCCTACAGGCACAGGGGAAGAAATACGAGGGACCTGATGATCCCGCGGGCGATATCGCCGCCATTCGAGAGGGATACATGACAGGTAATCGGGTGTTCCTCTATTTTAAAAACACGACCGAGCTCTCTGATTGGCCTCGGGTGGATGTGTCCAAATGGCCAAATACTTATGACGGCGTTAAAATGCTGGATGGTGTGGCATTGCTTGTGGGGGCGCTGGTTTATATAAAAAATGATACCATTCCGGTTACGGATCCGTACGAAATTGAGTTGCTGAGTGCGCAGGGGCTATTGGATACGCTCTATTATCTGCAGACCAGCTACCGGGAAGAAATGGATCGAGACCCGACAGGGACTGTGGAATGGGGGTTTTACCCGGTATTTGGCTATTTTAATGAGCTCAGCGAAACTCCAGCCATGAGTAACGATCCCTTTTCCTGGCCTATCGGCGGCTGGCCTGATGCCCCGGATTTTGTTGATAAAGACGGCAACACGGAATGGAACGGTCGCTTTGGCAAAGGCGTCATGTACGCGGATCTGGAAACCTTTTTTGTGGCGAATGATGCCCATGATCAGGAATACCTGGGCCCGGAAGATAGAGTAAAATATTATCCGCGCCCGGGCAGAAAGATCGGCGAAATCCGTCCGGCGACGATTCAAAACGGTCTGCCCTGGGGTGGCATTGGCGTGCGTGTGGAACAACGCGGATTTCAATGGAATAATCCCCAGGCAAGAGATGCGCTGTTTTGGGAATATACCATTGCCAACATCTCTGACTATGATTTAAAAGATGTCGCCTTTGGCTATTGGGTGGATAACGCCATCGGCGATGCCATTGCGGGCGCCGGCGATGATGATGAATTGGGATACTTTGATACCAGTATCGATATGGCTTACTCATGGGATATCGATGGAATCGGACAGGGTGGATTCCCTACAGGAACCATGGGATTTGCCTACTTAGAAAGCCCCGGACTTGGCTATGATGGTATCGACAATGACGGAGACGGTCTTATCGATGAAAGAAGAGATAACGATGCTGTCATGAAAGTTGGTCCTTATGACGGTATTGCGGACTTGCAAAAGTTTCTCGACTTTTATCGACTGAACGAAGAAGACTTGAAAGAACACTGGGATGCCGACGAAGATCAGGATTGGCAGGACGGCGAGGACCTTAACGGCGATGGAATTTATCAGGTCCACGAATTCGCCGGAGATGACGTGGGGCTCGATGGTATCGGACCCACAGAATTAAATTATCCCGGCCCTGATGAGGGGGAGTGCAATCATAAACCAGATCGAAAAGAGGGACGGGCTGAACCCAATTTTGCCGAGACAGATGTCGACGAATCGGATATGGTGGGGCTGACGTCGTTTCAACTGTTCCCGATTCAGCCGCATCGCCCTCCCTATTACCGATGGTTCAGAAACGACAAGTCAATGTGGGAATTGATTGGTCAGCACACACTGATGGAGTCAATCGAATGGATCTCGAATCTTGTCATGACCTTTGCCTCCGGGCCGTTCCCGTTGTACCAGGGTAGAACCGAACGAATCTCGATGGCTGAACTTCACAGCTATGATCCGCTCGAGGGACTCAATTCACCGGAACACTCTGCACCGGCATTATTCGAGGTGAAACGCATCGTGCAGGTCATTTACGAAAAAGACTATCGTTTTGCCCAGGCGCCACAAATGCCGACATTAACAGCAACACCAGCCGACGGCAAGGTGATCCTAACCTGGGATGATGTTGCCGATACCAGAACCAGGGATCCTTTCCTTGGCAATATCAATGACTTTGAAGGATATAAACTTTTCCGCGCCACCGATAAAAAACTGATGGATGCCGAAGTCATCACCGATGGTTTCGGTACACCGTTTATGAAGAAACCGATTTTTCAATGCGATCTGAAAAACGGGAAATTTGGCTTCACCAATTTTGGATTGATCAATGGCGTCGGTTATAATTTGGGTTATGACACAGGAATTACCCATTATTTTATTGATAATAACGTACAAAATGGTCGCACCTACTATTACGCGCTCGTTGCCTATGACTATGGCGCGCCCGATATTGGGCCTGGCATTGCTCCTTCGGAGAATAATATCATCATCGAATTGGATGAATCGGAGGAAGTTCGCGCACGCAGCAAGAATGTTCAAATCGTAACACCTTACCAACAAGCTGCCGGATATATACCTCCATCTATCGACCAGAGCCAGGAGAAAACATTCGGAGTGGGTTCAGTAACGCCCGAGATCCTGGCGGCGAAAAGTCTAAAATCCGGCCATACTTATAAAGTTAAATTTTCTATCGACACTGTCTATGCGCTCGCGAATTATGATCACGGGATCGTTTACTCAAACAATGGAGTTCAAATCTATGATGTTGATCTAAATAATATTTTAGTCTATGAAGAATCCCCGTCACATTATGCCTACAACAATTTGCGATATAAAGATACAACCGAGTTTGTTGACTGGAAAAATTATCATTATTTTAAAACCGATGAAACCGTCAATACCGACATTTTTGATGGTATCCGCCTAATGATGGATTTCCCGGTTGAGATCGCCTCTTTTGATCCGGTCAATTCGGGTTGGGTTGTTGGCAATGCTCCCATAGATATTACCCCAACGAAAAAGGAAACGCGGTTTTTCCCCTGGGAATATGACATTGTATTCACAGAGGATGATTCCGCTTATGTGGGCAGGGTGACCAGCAAAACAATGCGTGATGAGAATGATGTTCGAATAAACCGTACCGATATTTTGATTAATATCCCATTTAGTTTCTATGTCGTAAATAAGCTTTTTACAGACTCCACTGGTTCTTATGAACGGTTGGATATGGTAGTCCATGATAAGAAAAGGAATGGTACCTTTGATATTTTAGAGGACAGAATTCTGGTTGGGCCAGTTACCAAAGATGATAAATGGGCAGGAACTGCCTTTATTATTGATTTTAATTCAGCCAGTGACAGCACCCAACTGCCAAAGCCGGGCGATGTTTATCGGGTGACTTTCAAGCGACCTTTCTGGATCACTGATTCGCTGACATTTAGAATCGAAGCCTCGGAGCAGCTTGACGTTGTTGAATTAAAAGATACGATGAAGGATATCAAAGTCGTTCCCAATCCGTATGTCGGCACCAACGCTATGGAACCCGCTGTTGCCAACTTTCTTTTGAATCAGCGTCGCCGGCTCATGTTTACCCATATTCCAGCCGAGTGTATGATTAAAATTTTCACCGTCAGTGGTGTTCTGGTCGATGAAATTGAAGTAACCAATCCGACTGATCAGGGAATTGTCCATTGGGATTTGACTTCCAAGGAAGGGCTGGAAATTGCCGCTGGTATGTATGTCTATCATGTTAAGTCGAAAAAAACAGGAGCTGAAAAAATCGGAAAATTTGCCGTTATCAAATAAAAGCGCAATGCGTTTATATATCGCAAGGGCATAAATGGAATTCACTCTTGGTTGAAAAATTCATTATCATTCATGAAGGGTACAGATCATGAAAAAATATAAAGTTCTCCTATTAATCATTTTGGTGCTGGGTACATTGAATTCTGCTTTCTCCCAAAAACCTTATCGGGTGGGAACAACTGCTGCAAATTTTTTAGAAATCGGCTTTGGCAGCGCCGGAAACGCCATGGGCGATGCCTATGTCAGCGTGGCAAGTGATTTGTCCTCCATTTATTGGAATCCGGCAGGTTTGTCGTATATGGAACAACATGAAGCCCAGTTCATTTACCAACCCTGGATTGCTGATATTAGCACGGGATTTGCAAGTGTTGGGCTGGTTTTTCCCAGGCTGGGAACGTTTTCCATAGGTTTAATATTCGTGGATTATGGCGATGACATGGAAGTGACCAATTTGGCAATGCAGGACGGAACCGGAGAGATGTTCAGCGCCAATGATTTTGCAGTCAGTCTTTCCTATGCCAGACGGCTCGCGAACTGGTTTGCGTTCGGTGCTTCAACCAAATACATTTCATCAAAAATTTGGCACAGCAGCGCCAGCGCGTTTGCCGTGGATCTGGGAGTAATTGTGAACACCCACTTCTTCTCCTTTACCGGCAAACGAGAGGACGGCATGAACATCGGCATGAGCATCTCAAATTACGGCACAAAAATGACTTATGATGGAATCGATTTGCTGCAGCCTATCGATATTTTACCGTATGAGCAGGGTAACTTTAGAGATGTTGCCGGCAAGTTCAGCTTGCAATCATGGGAGTTGCCTTTGATTTTTCGAATCGGGGTATCAATCAATCCACTCATCATGGGACAACATCGACTGACGCTCGCGGCAGATGCGCTGCATCCCAATAATAATATGGAATCGGTCAACGTGGGAGCTCAATATAAAATCAATCTGCCGACTACTGGAGACTTTTACCTTCGGACCGGATATAAAGCCCTGTTTATGGAAAAATCGGAATACGGATTTTCTTTTGGCGGCGGAATTGTGCTTCGCATGATGAACAATATCGGGCTTAAAATTGATTATGCGTATCGCGGCATTGGTATTCTGGGAAAATCGCATTGTTATACCGTGGGGGTTTTATTTTAATTTTTGGATTTCCGATACCATCGCTTGGATATCCAGATTGTTTTGCCAAATGTTTATTTTCTCAAATTAAGTTAACACTGGCTTTTATTGTTTCAAACAAAGCGATGGCATCGGTTTCAATTATCCGTCAGTACCGAAAACAACCAGCGGATTTGAGAACCCAACTGATTGTTTTTTTGTCCGTTGGGTTCTTTAATACATTGGGCAAAGGTAATAAATAAAATGAGAACCAATATTTTCTGGCTTTACATCATCTTCTTCATACTTCAATCCAGTCAAATCAATAGTGATGATAGAATCTTCATCGATCAAAAGGGATATTTACCCAATGCTGCAAAATTTGTGTTGGTTGCACAACCTGCAGACAGTTTCAAAGTTATCGAATCTTCATCAAATCAAATCGTTTTCAGAGAAAAATTAAACCGGTGGCAAACCAATGATCCTGCCACGGGATTGACGATTAACAAGGGAGATTTTAGCGATTTAACAACAAGCGGGCATTATATTATTGATGTTCCTGGCGTGGGAAAATCGTTTGAATTTTTGATTTCAGATTCGGTTTACCTGGATGTCTATCATAAATCTTTAAAAGGTTTTTATTTTCAACGCTGTGGCGTGGATCTGACGACAGAATATGCTGGCGTTTATTCACATACCAAATGCCACACCACTGATGGGATATTTCATTCAACAACCGGCTTGACAGGTTTTCATGAAGCCCTGGCGGGCTGGCACGATGCCGGCGATTATGGCAAATATGTTGTTAACGCCGGTGTAACCGTTGGCACTTTGTTGATGGCGTATGAGCTTTTTCCAGAGCGTTTTAATCAAGATAATCTGAACATCCCCGAGAGCGGAAATGGTATGCCCGATCTTCTGGATGAAGTTCGTTTTGAACTGGAATGGCTGCTGAAAATGCAGGATCAAAATGGCGGCGTGTATCACAAATTGACCCGTGAACAATTTGCCGGATTTATCTTGCCACAGCGAGATACGGCTGTTCGCTATATCTACCAAATTTCTTCGACTGCTACCGCCGATTTTGCGGCAATGCTGGCAAGAGCGTCCCGTATCTATCAATCATTCGATCCTCTGCTTTCGCAGCTGTGTCTGGCTGCGGCTGAAAAAGCCTGGCAGTATCTGGAAGCTCATCCCAATATTATCCCATCAGGCGGCTTTCAAAATCCGTCCGGAACTAACACCGGTGAATACGGTGATGGTCAGGATTTTGATGAGCGGCTCTGGGCTGCCGCTGAATTGTTTGTCACTACTGGAAATGATAAATATCATAATTACTTCAAAGACAACTATCGCGCTTCAGGGCTTATTAACTCCCCAATGGGTTGGCAGAATGTCAAAGCCCTGGCATTGTTGACTTATCTCACTGGAAATCATTCAGCAATAAATCCGACCGTTCACTCCCAAATACAAGGCTCACTAATCAACTATTGCCAGACTCTGGTCAACAAAAGAAACCAAAGCGGATTTCATGTACTATTAGAACCTGGCGAATATTTCTGGGGTAGCAATTCATACGCCTTAAATAAAGCGATCCTTTTGATTATCGCTTATGAAAAGTCGAAAAATCCGGATTTTTACAACACTGCTTTGGATCAACTGCATTATCTTTTAGGCGTGAATGCGCATCGTCTCTCCTTTATCACCGGAATCGGTGATAAATCCGTCAGAAATCCGCATCATCGTCCATCTGCTGCCGATAACATTGCCGAGCCGGTCCCGGGTTTGTTGGCAGGCGGACCCAATCAATATCTGCAGGATCCAATTTTAAAGACTCATTTTAATTCATCCACCCCACCGGCGTTATGTTACATCGATCATGTCGATAGTTATGCTTCCAATGAAATCGCTATCAACTGGAATGCGCCACTGGTGTTCGTTTCAGGATATTTTGCAAATATTTCCGGTTCAACAAATGTTCAAACCGGTGACGCTGCGGTTCCCAGAAAAATCCAGCTCTTTCAAAATTATCCCAATCCATTTGCTCAAACCACAACCATAGCTTTTCATTCAGATATTCCCCAAAACATCCAGCTAAAAATTTATGATCTATTGGGACGAATCGTGATTCGGGAGACGCTATCAGCTTCACAAGAATCGACCAACCGTTTTGAATGGGACGGCAGGGATCAGTTGGGTAAAGCGATCGCCTCAGGCTTGTATTTCTATCAAATCGAAAGCGCACAACAATCAGAAACAAAGAAACTCATTTATCTCAACCGGAGCAACTCGAAATGAATAAAAATAGTAACCATAAGAAATATATAGTCCTCCTTGTTTTATTTTCACTGTTATCCATTAATTTGCTTATTTGTACCTGCGTTAAAAAGGCTCCAGAGAAAACTGGCGAAGTGATTCTGGCAAAAATCGGCGCTAAAGACATTTCTGTCGGTGAATTCATTCGCCGGGCCGAATATACCATCCGACCCGATTATTGCAAGTTCGACAATTACATTCATAAAAAAATTATTCTAAATTCGCTGATTGCTGAAAAATTGCTCGCTTTGGAGGCAGGCGAAGCGAATGAGCTCACTCAAAACCAACAGTTTCAAGAATACCTTCAAGGCCATCAGGAGCAAGCCATGCGCCAATGGTTATATAACGAAATCGCCTATAAAAAGGTAAAATTAGATACCAATGAAATTAAAAAAATTTACAAAATCGCTGGTCGAAAATATAAAATTAATTTTTGCAACCTTAGCGATAGCAGTAAAATCAATCATCTTAAACGAGAATTGATTGATAATAAAAATACGTTTGAAGATGTTTATCGCTATTATTTTGGTTTGGAGGAAATTCCGCAGCGAGAAGTCAAATGGGAAGATCAAAACGAAACCGTAATTCACGATGCTTTTTTTTCAATGCCACTGGAAAAAGGACAGATCATCGGGCCTTTAAAAACCGAGGATGGGAATTATCTGCTGATGGAGGTTGCCGGCTGGACCGATCGAATGGCAATCAGCGATACGGACATTCGAAAACGCTGGAATGACGTCTCGGAATTTTTAAAGACGAAACACGCAAACGAAATTTATGCGGATTATATCGCCAAAATTATGAAAGGAAAAAAAGTAGAGTTTGCACGGGACACATTTTTCAAATTGGCTGATATTTTTGCCCCCTTTTATTTAAAATCAGCGGATGATAAAAAAGATGCATTCAGCCAAAAATTCTGGAAAGACCAGTTTGTAGCGGACACACTCGGAACACACATCGATGATATTATGGAACATCCCTTGTTGAAAATCGATGGTCAGGTTTGGACAGTCAGTAATTTTTTAACCGAACTGCGGCTTCACCCGTTGGTGTTCAGAAAACGGAACATGAGCCAGCAGGAGTTTCCCGAACAATTCAAACTGGCAATCGTCGATATGATTCGCGATAGATATATCACCAACGAAGCCTATAAAAAGAACTACCATGAAGCCCCGGCGGTAAAAAGAAACACCAACATGTGGAAAGATTATCTCCTGGGCTTGTACCAAAAGAATCGCTATCTGGACGAGCTTGGGGTGGAAGACAAAGAAAATCTGGATGTTATTTACCGATACCTAAACAGCTATGTCGATAGTTTGCAGCTTAAATATTCCGAAATGATCGAAATAGATACCGACAAATTTGAAAAAATACCACTGACCCGTGTTGATATGTTTGTGCTGCAAAAAAATGTACCCTTTCAGATTATCGTTCCCAGTTTTCCGTTACTCACAACAGACCATTTATTGGACTATGGCAGGAAAATGGTCAATTAAACATATACCTGGACAACTTGTTGAAACCCTGTATACGGTCATAACTATCATTGGCAAATTTTAAATATCACAATATCTGGCAATTCATCTTTTCATTACCACAAGATATAGGCTGGTAGTAGCGACTTCAGTCGCATTTTAGAAGAATGACTAAAGTCATAACTACGAGATAAATTGCCAAACTATACTATCATCAAAAAACTGCAACGAGATTTTCGATGAAAAAACAACTCATCATTTTTTTGGTTATGTTATTCTTTTATCAGGGAAACAGTTTTGCCAAAGATTACAAGGGCGCCGAATATCGCACCAAAGAGTCGTACATCTACGGTCGTTTTGAAGCCAGATACAAACCTCCCAAAGGCGATGGGATTATCTCCTCCTTTTTCACCTATCATGAAATCACCTCGACCAATGAATGGAATGAAATTGATTTTGAAATCCTGGGCAGATACGATCACGATGTTCTGGTCACCTCAATTGCTCCGGGACAGAAATGGCGCAATAGTCACCAATATGTCCATTTTAATACCCATGACGATTTTCATAATTACGCCTTTGAATGGACGCCCGACTATATTGCCTGGTTTATTGATGGAAACGAAGTTTATCGCCAGACACAGCAACACATCGCCGAATTTCGATACAGTCAAAAAATTATGATGAATCTCTGGATTTCCAATTGGGAACCCTGGGTGGGACATTTCGATGAGCGAGTCCTGCCTTTGTTCGCCTATTACGACTGGATTAGCTATGCTTCCTACACTCCGGGCACAGGCAACACCGGTACCGACCATAATTTCACTTTTCAATGGAAAGACGAATTGGATTATTGGGATCAAAATCGCTGG